>JANYCH010000370.1 GCA_025360395.1 Cytophagales bacterium
GTAAAGTTTGTAGCATTGTTTAAGGTACCAAGCACCTGGCCCAACCTCGCCGTTTGGTCAAGGTTTGCTATTGGTGCAGCAGATTTTAAAGTTATAGCGCGTCCGGCCGCATCAAAGGTGCCTGAAACAATATTTAACGATCCATTTCCTGCAATGTTTATGTTGGTCGTAGAACCAACAGTAGCGGTGCCAGATGACTTGTTTATTTTTAGATTATAGAAGGTCTCTGTAGCATTTGCTTTTGCAAGAGTTTGCGTAGCGGTGCCAATAAACTCTACTGTACTATTGTTAGCATTAAAGGTTCCGGCATTTGACCAGTTCCCATATACCTGCAAGGTACCAGTTCCGCTAATGGTCAATGTTTCTGTATTCCCAGTTATCATTATATCACGCACAACAGCTGTCGGAGTAGAAGGTATTATCGGCTGGTTGGTTGTATTTGGGATGATCACATCATGGGTACTTGCACTTGGGGCAGTTCCGCAAACCCAGTTAGTTCCGGTTGTCCAGGATGTGTTCGTAGTTCCAGACCAGGTATATGTATATGGATTAACTGTAACTGTGATAGAAAAAGGTGGTCCCACACAGGAATTTGATGTTGAGGTAGGAGTAACAATATAAACTATACTTCCGGCAGAAGAATTACTTGGGTTAGTTAAGATCTGGTTTATTGTAGCCCCTGAACCTGCACTTGCTCCCGTAATTGCGCCAGTATTGGTACCAAGTGTCCAGGCAAAATTACTTGCAATACTAGATGTTAAAGAAATAGAAGGACTTGAACCAGAACAAATACTAGAAGCAGCACTATTGGTAACAGATGGGGCAGGGTTTACTGTAACTGCGATGGAACCAGAAGTTGCGGTGCAACTGTTTGCATCTGTTACTGTTAGAGTATAATTACCACTTGTTGTGGCCGTAACGCTAGGTGTAGTAGCACCTCCTGGAGACCATAAATAACTCGAAAAAGTACCGACAGTAGAAGGCACTTCCCAAGCGGGGCTTGCTTGTAGTGCGCCGGTGTTACCGTTACCTGTTGCATCTGCTGTAGTTGAAGTACCTGTACCTTCATCAAATTTATAATAAGCAACAAGTCCAGCACTATTTGTTGCAACAGACAAGTTCATACTCGCTTGTATTTGAGCCTGGCTTCTTGCCACATTCCAAATACGGATTTCATCCATTTTACCGGTTATAAAATCTGGAAAATCCCATCTCTGTCCAATTCGCCACTCTTCAGTTCCTGTTGGTATTGCCACTGAGCTTGCTTGTGATCCTGATAAAACACCATTGATGTATATTTTAATAGAGGTCTGATCATAAGTAGCAGCTACATGTGTCCATGTATTCAATGGAAAATTTCCTGCTGAGGCCCTAGTCCATCCGCCATTATAAAATCCTGCCAATAATTGGCTTCCAACTAAATGCAATGAAAAAGATACATTCCCATCGCCCAGATACGCCTCTCCTATAAAAGCAGGAGACCCGCCACTTGCAGCACTTTGATAAAACCAACCTTCTACAGTAATTCTATTTGTACCGAAGTTTGTGTTTATCGAAGAAGGCAATCTCACATAGTTTGAAGTACCATTAAATTGCAATGCGTTTCCAAAACCGCTTGAAAGATTAACCGAGCCTCCGCTACAAAATGTAGTTGGTCCACCAACGGTAACATTTGGTACAGGTATTGCATTGACTGTAATTGTTCCCGTTGCATTTACAGACCCACACCCACCAGTTAGAGGAATACTATAGGCAAATATTCCGGAAGATGTTGGTGTGCCACTTATTGTAATCGTGTTAGATGTCCAAGCTGCCGTTACACCGGTAGGTAAATTAGTTGCAGTACCAATGCCTGTTGCACCTGTGGTGGTATGGGTAATATTTGTTAAAGCAGCATTTTGACATAATGTTGGAGTAGAAGAAGCTGGACCAACCGTATTAATAGGTGTAGCACTTGTTGTAACTGCGATGGAACCAGAAGTTGCAGTACAACTGTTTGCATCTGTTACTGTTACAGTATAATTGCCACTTGTTGAAACCGTAAT
Organism: Cytophagales bacterium; assembly: GCA_025360395.1. GTDB lineage: Bacteria > Bacteroidota > Bacteroidia > Cytophagales > UBA9547 > UBA9547. The sequence goes on from JANYCH010000370.1 coordinate 2,046, forward strand.
GTTAGGTGTAGTAGCACCTCCTGGAGACCATAAATAACTCGAAAAAGCACCGGCAGTAGAAGGCACTTCCCAAGCGGGGCCTGCTTGTAGTGCGCCAGTGTTACCGTTACCTGTTGCATCAGCTGTAGTTGAAGTACCTGTACCTTCATCAAATTTATAATAAGCAACAAGTCCAGCACTATTTGTTGCTACAGGAAAATTCATACTCGCTTGTATTTGAGCCTGGCTTCTTGCCACATTCCAAATACGGATTTCATCCATTTTACCGGTTATAAAATCTGGAAAATCCCATCTCTGTCCAATTCGCCACTCTTCAGT
>JANYCH010000384.1 GCA_025360395.1 Cytophagales bacterium
TTCCAGGAAGGCGATTTTTTTATTTATTACCATGCTTCGAAAGAATTATTTGAATTTAAAAATATCTATAGGGAGTTTTATGGGGCTTGTGAATGCTTTCCTTATTTCGGAAGTCCCACGCTTGCTTTTATTTTAGGACTATTGACTTTTTTGCCATTCTTTTTTGCAGCCTTTATTTGGAAGGCTTTCAATATTTTTTTGTTAATGAGGACCTGGGTTTTATTAGAAAAGTATTTTGATTTAAATGGATTTACCCGAAATGAGTACATCACTTTTATATCTGTTTCTATTTTTTCAGTGTCTTTTGTTATCTATCGGAATTTTCATCTTGGGCAGTTTACAATATTTCTCTTGTATGCAATTTTAGAAGGCATTCACCAAATAAGGCTGGGTAAAGCAGTAACAGGTTCTGCAGTTATAGCATTAGGAATTATCAGCAAGGTGATGCCCATAGTTGCGCTACCTTATTTGATTTATCGGAACTACTGGAAAAGTGCGATAATGGTGGTAGTATTTACTGTCTTATTTTTGTTTTTACCCGCGGTATTTTTAGGTTGGGAGCAAACGATTTTCCTTGTAAAGGCATGGAGGACTTCGATAGATCCGGCAAATGAAATGAATATTTTTGATGTCAGTACCAATGACATCCATGGTTTGGCTTCTTTAATATCCACCCTTTTTATTTCCGGAATAGAAGATCTTCATACACTTCATATCAGGAGACATCTTTTTATTTTGAACAGGGATACTGTTGAGTTTATAATCCATACAGCAAGGTTAATACTGATAGCAGGGACACTTTATTTTTTAAAAACCTGGCCATTTAAAAAGGAAATAAGGCCATTGAAACAGATTTGGGAAATAGGTTATATCTGTTTGATAACGCCTCTTATTTTTCCCCAACAGCGTTTATATGCTTTTTACTTTTTATTTCCTGCACTTACCTATTTGGTTTATTCTTTTATCAAGCTTAAAAAAGGGAATGCAACCAAACCTGGCTTGTTCAATTTGATGATTTATTTATTTATCGCCGGGGTTTTAATTTTTAATCTCGAGTTGATCCTTGGTAATTTCCGTCAGTTTTACTGGCATTATAAAACGGTTACTTACAGCGTTTTGATATTGTTGCTTGTATTCACGTACCTCAGGCCTGATTTTGTTGAAAAAAAGCCAATGAACAAGTTTGATTATTGAGCTTGTTCCACACTTCCTGAACCAGATATTTTGGAGGTAATTACAGGGCTACCTGTATAAAACACCTTTCCACCCCCTTCAATATTCACATCCAGGTTGTCTTTGACTGAAACTTCAGAAAGTGCATCTCCTTTTATGTTCACAGAAGCTTTAGGTACTAAAAGGTTTTTTAAATATAAGTAAGCTGTTCCTGATCCTAATGTGTTTATATTCAACTGATTGGCTTTTCCATTCAAGGTGATTTTTCCCGGGCCATCTGTCAATGTTGTTACCGTTTCGCCAGTTAGGTCCATGCTGATATTGCCACTTCCATGTGTGGAAATAAGAATATCGGTAAGTTTGAATTCATTCAATGATTTTGCAGAACTGGCACTGCTGATGTCAACACCCTTTAGGTAAGGGATGGAAATTATGATAGGGATGTCCTTTTTCTTGTTGTCGCAGTTTACAAATTCCAGCTTCCATTCTTTGTTGATAACAGACTTGTTTAAGTTATCAATTAGGTTAGATTCTAAGGTGACAATTACATTTTGCTTATCACTCTGAACAAACTGCACATCAAAATCACCGCTAATGATAACCTTTTCAAAAGGGGCAATGTTCAGCTGTTGTGTTACAACTTTTGACTGGTCAATTGCACACGCATCTATTTCCAGGTCTTTTTTATTGCAGGCTGAGAGTACAGCCAAAGATGCCAACGCTACGGGAATAATTGTTAATCTATTCATTTTTCTGCTGTTTTAACTTATTGTTAAAAAACCATGCAATGAAAAATAACGTAAATGAACGAAGTCCGGACGGTTTTTTTATTAGTTACTTATACGTTTTGTTCTTAATAATGTTAAATTCTTTTAAAGTTTCTTCAAAAGTTCAGCTTTTTTAACATCAAATTCTTCCCTGGTTATCAGGTCTTTTTGTAAAAGCAAGCCTAGTTTTTCGATAGATAAAAATACATCATCCTTATAAGGAGTCGGAAAAACATTATCTGGAAATTCTTTAGAAAGTTTTCCTTCGGCATTTGTGTCTATTGCTTCATCAGCTTCGTCTGTTCCGGAGTCTAATATAACAGGCAAAGTGTTTAACCTTACGGGGCCAAGCTGACTGCTAAAACTTAGTGCCTGGGTCCCTCCCTGGCTTTGCGAAACGCCTGAGATTATAAAATTCAAAGTATCGTAAATACTCTTTTTGCCTTCATTTTCTATTACCAGCCTTTGTACCGGTGGGCCAAAATAGGCGTATTTCATATTGTTTTGTGATCCGCTTGCAGATGGGGATCCATATTCAGAAGGCCACCAGGTACCCGAACCAAAAAAATCTTTGTTTTTATTTATAGTGTTTTCAACAAAATTTTCCTCTGTATGCAGCAGGTTAGAAAGTTCAGTACAAATATTATCTACTGTGTTTTTCAGGGAGTAGTTGAACATGTCTCCCACCATGGTCATTCCACCTTTCATCCATTGTCCCATTCCTCCAAGTTCAGGAACATTGAATTGTGCCTGAGTTCCACCGCCATATGTAACTGATAGCAATAAAGAATTAACTGCTTCAAGTGAGATGCCATATTTAATGGCCAGGTCATGAATTTTTGATTTTCCTTTTTCGGTAAGCGCTTTCATTGATATTGATTTAGGTAACAGTTAACAAAATCTGTTCCAGCAATTTAATTATTTATGTATGAAATTTGAATTTCCTTTATGTATGCTTCCTGGAAGATCGCCTATAAGTCCGGAAACAATTTTTGCGGAAAATAGACATAAGGGGATTCCTCCCCCTGGGTGTACGCTTCCTCCACAGAAATAAAGGTTTTTGATTTTGCCGGAAAAATTTGGATGGCGTAAAAATGCAGCGAATTGATTGTTAGAACTGTTCCCATATAATGCCCCCAAAGAAGAGCCTGTCATTTTTTCTATTAATAGCGGATCAAGGATTCTTTCACAGGTAATGTAGTCTGAAATGTTGAAACCGAGTATTTTACTGAGTTTCAGGATAATATTCTGGCGGCTTTCAATTATAATCTTATCCCAATCCTGACCAGAATTGTGCGGTACATTGATCATTGTGAACCAATTTTCATGGCCTTCTGGAGCATCCCCAGATTTATATTTGGATGAAATGTTCAGGTAAACAGTAGGGTCAGAGGGTACTTTATTTTGATTGAAAATCAGGTCAAATTCTTCTTTATAGTCCTTTGAAAAAAAGATGTTATGTAAGCCCAAATTGCTGGACTGCTTCTTCATGCCCCAATAAAATACCAATCCTGAACTTGATTTTTCCTGGCTTAGTAATTTTTTTGGTGCTTTTTCGGATTTTAAAAGATGCCTGTATGTACTGCTGATGTCTACATTTGATACCACAACATCAGCCTTCATGATTTTTTCATTTTGCCTTACACCGATTATTGTTTTGTTTTCTACCACAATTTCCTGTACCGGAGAATTGTATTTGAAAACTACCCCTATTTCCTCCGCAAGTTTTACCAGCGATCGGGTAATTGAATACATTCCTCCAGTGGGAAAATAAGCCCCCAAGTTGTATTCTAAATGCGGAATAATATTTAAAGTTGCCGGTGATTTATAAGGGTTTGAGCCATTATAGGTTGCATATCGGTCAAATAATTGTGTAATCCGGGAATCTTCAAACTGAATATGGTTCACTGCATGCATAACCTGGTTAGTTTTTAACTTGCCAAGATTAACAAGTGCATTCAAAGCATGTTTGTTTAAATAGGAGTTAAGCTTATGGAGGCTACTTTGAAGAAAGAGCTTGTCCGTAAGTTCATACATTCTTTTGCTTTTCTTCAGATGGTCCAGTACTTTGTTTAAGCTGACGCCTGTCTGTTTTTCTATTTCCCGGCTAAATAGTTCAGGATCTGAGTGGGCGGTTATTTGAGTCCCGTCTTCATAAAAATACTTGCAGATCTCTTCTAGTCTTTCATATTGAAAATATTGCTTTGAGTCTTTGCCTGCCAGGATAAAGAGCTCGTCTACCAATTCCGGTAAAGTAAAAAGTGAAGGCCCTGCATCGAACCGGTAACCTTCGAAAGAGATTTCAGTAAGTTTGCCACCCGGATATTGATTGGCTTCAAAAACTGTAACCTTAAAGCCCTTTACTGCAAGTCTGATTGCTACTGCAACACCAGCAATTCCAGATCCGATTACAATGGCTGTTTTACTCAAGTTTTCTTGTTTTATTAAACAATAACTCGAAAACCTTGGTAAAGTATTTCAAATAGATAAAAATAATATTGGTTTTGATCCCATTTTCCAAACAACCCCGCAGGATTTCCCTGTTTAAAAGCATGATATTGGCTATACTTTGGTTGCTTTTACCACCCATTCTCATTTTTACAATCATTTGGGGCAGGTATACATAGGATATTTTATGAGTATGATAAAGCCTGACTATCAAATCAAAATCAGCACACAGCTTATAGTCTGGTTTGAAAAAACCGTATTTTAAATAGATTTCCCTTTTAAGAAAGAACGAAGGATGTGCAGGCATGTAGCCGAAACGAAATTTCCATGGCTTGAAACCTGCCGAAGAATAATATCTTACAGTTTTGTTTAAATTATCTTTTGAAACGAAGGCAATGTCTGCATATAAACTATCTGCACCGGAACTCCTGAATGATTCCACCACTTTGCTGATAATCTGATTGTTGGCATAAAAATCGTCCGAATTTAGTATTCCTACAATATCGCCGGTTGCAACTCTGAGCCCTTTGTTCATGGCATCGTACATACCACGGTCAGGTTCAGAAATCACCTTTGCAATTTTGTCCCCAAACGAATTTATGATTTCTAATGTATTGTCTTTTGATGCACCATCTATTAAAATGTATTCAATCTCTGGATAATCCTGATTTAAAACTGATTCTATACAAGATTTGATATGTTCTGCACCATTGTAAACTGCAGTGATGATGGTTACTTTCATGGCGCAAAAATGCTTTTTTCTTTTGAAATTCCAGCTTATCTTTTTGTAGCTGCACGTTTCAGCCTGTCGTTAATTGCCCTTCCTAAACCGGTGTCCGGGAATATTTCTGTCAGGATCTGGTCTACATCTGAACTGTCCATTTCTC
>JANYCH010000400.1 GCA_025360395.1 Cytophagales bacterium
CAAACTGATTTAATTTTGTTTCCATAAAAACAATCCTTCCAGAACGTGATTTCTGGAAAAGCTTATGGGCTGTATTATAAAGGCACTCCGCTGTTCAATAAAATAACGAATCAAATGTCAAGGATGAGTAAAATGGTTTTAGTAGTGAGCATGGCTGCAATGCTGCTTACTGTTGGGTGTAATTCACACAAAGAGGGAAAAGAAAGGCATACTAAATACCTCGTAACACGTCCTTTAATACTGGATACTTCCATTATTAGGGAATATGTTTGTCAAATTCGAGCCTATCAGCATATTGAAATCAGGGCTTTGGAAAGGGGCTACCTTCAGAAAATATTTGTGGATGAAGGTAAGTTTGTTAAAAAGGGTCAAATGATGTTTCAGATTATGCCCTTGTTATATCAGGCGGAGCAACAGAAAGCAAAAGCGGAGGCTGAATTTGCAGAAATTGAATATAAAAATACAAAGTCCCTTGCAGATAGCCAGATTGTTTCTAAAAATGAACTAGCCTTGACCAAAGCCAAGTTTGACAAAGCAAATGCTGAGCTATCTCTTGCTCAGGTTCATTTGGGTTTTACTGAAATCAAGGCACCTTTCAGTGGGATTATGGACCGTTTTCAGGTAAGGCTTGGAAGTTTGATTGATGAAGGAGATTTGCTTACTACACTTTCTGATAACAGTGAAATGTGGGTTTACTTTAATGTACCAGAAGCAGAATACCTTGATTACAAAGGTACCTCCAATCAGGATAACCTTAAGGTGCAGCTTAAAATGGCCAACCACAAAATGTTTAAGTATACCGGACTTGTAAAGACAATTGAGGCAGATTTTAACAATGAAACTGGTAATATTGCATTCAGGGCTACTTTCCCGAATCCTGATAGATTGTTAAGACATGGCGAAACTGGTAATATCCTGGTTAACAAAGTCATGAAAAATGCCATGATTATCCCACAGAAGGCCACATTTGAGATTTTAGATAAAAAGTATGTGTACGTTGTGGATAAAGACAGTGTAATAAAATCAAGAAAATTAACCATCGCATCTGAACTCCCCGACCTCTATATAATTGAATCCGGATTGAAAGAAAAGGATATTATCCTTCTGGAAGGTTTGAGGATAGTAAAGGAAAACGAAAAGATCAACTTCGAATATGAGGAACCTAAAAAGGTTATCTCGGAATTAAAAATACATGCCGAATAAGCATTTCAGGCATTTAACAATTTTAAAGAAGTAACATGTTCCAACGATTTATTCAAAGGCCGGTACTTGCCATTGTAATTTCCCTTGTTCTGGTTTTTATAGGTATCCTGGCTATCAGGACACTTCCTAAATCCCAGTTTCCTGACATTGCCCCTCCTATGGTGGTGGTGTATGCCTCATTTCCAGGTGCAAGTGCAACTGTTTTAACGAATTCTGTATTAATTCCTTTGGAGCAAGCTATAAATGGTACTCCAGGTATGAAATACATGTTTTCTACGGCTGCCAGTTCAGGTGAAGCGAATATTCAAATTGTGTTTCGAATGGGAGAAGATCCCAATCAGGCACTTGTAAACATACAGAACAGGATTGAACAGATGAAAATGAGGTTGCCGGCCCTTGTTCAGCTAGAAGGAATTGTAGTGCAAAGATTATTGCCCAGTATGTTGATGTACGTGAACTTGTACAGTACAAACACAGCTGATGCGGACATGAAGTTTATCTTCAATTATGCCTACATCAACATGTTACCTGAGCTTCAAAGGATAAACGGGATTGGTTTGGCCAGGATCATAGGTAGCCGGCAGTATGCTATGCGGGTTTGGCTGAACCCTGACCGGATGAGGGCTTACAATATTTCATCCGAAGAAGTAATGAAGGCTCTGAACGAGCAAAGTGTAATTGGTTCTCCCGGACGACTTGGGCGAGCTGATAGTAAACGCTCAGAATCTATAGAATACGTACTTTCTTACAGGGGAAGGTATGATGACCCTGAACAGTATAGAAATGTGATTATTAGGTCTAATCCTAAGGGTGAGGTACTAAGATTAAAAGACGTTGCTGAAGTAGAATTGGGTAGTGAATATTATGATATTTATTCAAATAAGGACGAGTACCCTTCTGCTGCGATCACACTAAATCAAACCTATGGGAGTAACGCAACAGAAGTAATAGAGAATGTAAAAGCTAAACTGGAGGAACTTAAAAAAGATTTCCCTCCAGGAATGGAATATGAGATTAGTTATGACGTATCCAACTTCCTTGATGCTTCAATTGATGAAGTGCTTCATACCCTGAGAGATGCTTTTATTCTTGTAGCATTAGTAGTGTTTTTATTTCTCGGAGATTGGAGGTCTACGCTTATTCCTACTCTGGCAGTACCTGTTTCGCTTATAGGTGCATTTTTTGTAATGCAGTCCTTTGGCCTTACTATTAATCTTATCACCTTATTCGCACTTGTTCTTGCAATTGGTATTGTGGTAGATGATGCCATTGTGGTTGTGGAAGCCGTTCACGCTAAGATGGCAGAAAAACATCTTTCCCCATTCAAGGCAGTCAAAGAAGTACTTCATGAGATAAGTGGGGCGATTATTGCCATTACCTTATTAATGACGTCCGTGTTTGTGCCAGTAGCGTTTATGTCTGGACCTGTTGGGGTTTTCTATCGGCAGTTTGCTATTACCATGGCTTCTTCCATTGTTCTTTCGGGTATAGTAGCCTTAACTTTAACTCCGGTTTTATGCGCCATCATTCTGAAAAACGATCATGGTAAACAAAAGAAAAAGACTAAACTGGATAAATTTTTTGATGGTTTTAACCGGCAATTCGATAGATTGAACGGAAGATATGTTTGGCTGTTACGGTTAATTGTAAACAGAAAGGTAGTTACCTGGGGAATACTGATCGTGTTCGGTTTAGGTATTTTGGGAATATCAAGTTCTCTTCCTTCGGGTTTCGTTCCTGCAGAAGATCAGGGGATGATCTATGTTGTTATACAAACCCCTCCGGGATCAACCCTGGAAAGGACCTATGCTGTCAGTCGTCAGTTGCAGGATATGGCAAAAAAGATTGAAGGGGTACAATCTGTTTCTTCCTTAGCCGGTTATGAAATACTTACTCAGGGAAGGGGATCAAATTCCGGTACATGTCTTATTAACCTTAAACCATGGAATGACAGGCACCACACTGTAAGGGAAATAATTGAAGAATTGGAAGAAGAGGCAAAAGATATTCCCGGTGCTGCAATAGAGTTCTTTGACCCGCCTGCGGTGCCAGGTTATGGGGCAGCAGGTGGTATAGCCTTACAGCTTTTGGACAAAAACAATACTATAGATTACGAAAGACTGGGTAAAGTGACTGAAAAGTTCATGGCCGACCTTGAAAAGAGAAAAGAATTAACTTCTTTGTTTACTTTTTACAGGACTGATTATCCTCAGTATGAACTGGAGATTGATAACCAGATGGCTATGCAAAAGGGCGTGTCTATTGGAAAAGCAATGGATAACCTTTCCCTTCTCATCGGTAGTACATATGATATTGGTTTTATAAAATTTGGCCGTTTTTTTAAAGTATTCGTTCAGGCATCTCCAGAATTCAGGAAATTGCCATCTGATATTCTTAATCTTTATGTAAAAAATGATTATGATGAAATGGTGCCCTATTCATCCTTTATGAAAATAAAAAAATCACAGGGTATTTATGAAATCAACCGGTATAATATGTACACCACTTCTTCTATTAGATGTGCTCCAGCAACAGGATTTAGTAGTGGTGAGGCTATTGAAGCTATTCAGGCTGTAGCAAAAGAGACTTTGCCCAAAGGCTTTGACATTGACTGGGCAGGCCTTCAAAAGGATGAGGTTGGCAGGGGCAATGAAGCCATTTATATCTTCCTGATAGTTTTGATTTTCGTATATTTTGTTCTTGCGGCACAATATGAAAGCTTTGTTCTTCCATTTGCTGTAGTTCTATCATTACCTGCAGGGGTTTTTGGAGCATTTCTATTCTTAAAATTGATGGGGGTGGCCAATGATATATATGCACAGGTTGGGCTCGTCATGTTGGTCGGATTACTTGGTAAAAATGCAGTATTGATTGTAGAGTTTGCTGTTCAGAAAAATCATGAAGGTTTTACAGTAATTGAATCTGCAATTGAAGGTGCGAAAGTTCGTTTCAGACCTATTTTAATGACTTCCTTCGCCTTTATAGCTGGATTGATACCACTTCTTTTGGCACATGGTCCCGGAGCAATCGGAAATAGGACGATTGGTGCCTGTGCGCTTGGGGGAATGCTATTTGGTACTGTCTTTGGTGTTATAGTTGTACCAGGACTGTATTATATATTTGGCAGCATAGCTGCAGGCAGAAAACTTATTCAGGATGAAGACGAAAATCCATTAACAGAAGAACACATTGAAACTGACCACCATGTTTAGTAATAAACTTCATCCTAAGATCTGGATATGTTGTATTGTCCTGTTCTTTACAGGATGTATCCCAGCATTAGTCCGTAAAGAAGCTAATAAGTCTGTTCCACAAAGTTACAATGCCTCTGTTGATACGACTAATAGCCAATCTGTAAAATGGAAGGATTTCTTTACAGATCCTTACCTAAACGCCCTCATAGATACAGCTCTTGGAAACAACCAGGGGTTGAATATTGTATTGCAGGATATCATCATAGCCAGAAACGAAGTCCGTGCCAGAAAAGGTCAATACTTGCCTTTTTTGGGCTTTGGGCCTTCAGTTGGAGTAACTAAAGAAGGAAGGTATACACGCTTTGGAGCAGTTGATAATAACATTGATATTCAACCTGGAAGAAGAATTCCTGATCCTTTGGCCAATTACATGATTGGCGCAAATGTGACCTGGGAAGCTGATATCTGGAGAAAATTAAGGAATTCCAGAAAGTCTGCTATGTTCAGGTACCTGGCCAGCACTGAAGGCAAAAACTTTATGGTTACACTACTTATTGCTGACATTGCCAATTCCTATTTTGAATTAATGTCACTTGACAACCAGCTTGAAATTCTTAGAAAGAACATAGAAATTCAGCAAAATGCCTTGGAGATTGTAAAACAGCAAAAATTAGCTGCTAAAGTAACTGAGCTCGCTGTTCGTCGTTTTGAAGCTGAGGTTCTTAAAAACCAAAGCAGGCAATATGATATTTTGCAGGATATCACGATGGCAGAAAACAGGATCAACTTCCTAACTGGAAGGTTTCCGCAACGAATTCAACGTAATTCTCAAACGTTTATAAATCTTGTTCCAAATACAATCTACGCAGGTATCCCTTCACAGCTTTTACAAAACAGGCCAGACATTCGTCAGGCGGAACTTGAATTGTCAGCGGCAAAGCTTGATGTAAAAGTAACGAGGGCTAATTTCTATCCTGCTTTGCTTATCACAGCTGGTGCTGGTTATCAGGCATTCAATCCTTCTGTATTATTTAATTCCCCAGAATCCATTATTTATGCGCTCGGTGGACAATTAATAGCCCCTTTAATAAACAGGAATGGAATAAAGGCAGAATATTTATCAGCAAATGCAAGGCAAATACAAAGCATTTATAATTACCAGCGAAGTATATTAAATGCCCACATTGAAGTTGCAAATCAGCTTTCAAACCTCAATAACCTGGAAAATAGTTTTAATTTAAAAAATCAGCAGGTACAAACACTTACCAGGTCAATCGAAATATCTACAGGCCTTTTCAATTCTGCACGAGCCGATTATATGGAAGTATTGTTAACACAACGTGATGCACTTGAATCTAGATTTGATTTAATTGATATCAAGAAAAGACAGCTCAATGCCATGGTTGATATTTATCAGGCGCTTGGTGGTGGCTGGAGATAAATTATAATAAAAGCCCCTTAAAGAGGAAGATAAATTAAGAGAATCCCAGTTATGCAAATAACTGGGATTTTTGTTTCTAAGCGCTATTTGTTGTTTGCATTTTTTAAAGACTAAGTGATCTGGAATTATTGAACCAGTCTATGTCTAGTTTCCCTAATAAGCTTCCTTTTCCACCTTATCAATATTCTGTATTGTAAATCAGAATTTAATCTCTTCGAGTATTCTTCTACTCTTAACTTTCACTCTTTCATGATGGATATATTCGAGAGCAAACAAAAGAAAGGGTGCCAATTGACACCCTTTCTT
>JANYCH010000046.1 GCA_025360395.1 Cytophagales bacterium
AGCTACCGGCAGGCAAACAGCGATATAAGAAAATAAAACCAGGTAAGTTGGGATGCTCACATCCAGAAGTCCTCGCAAAGCACCTAATAATATGGCTTGTACTCCATCGGGAATTTGAAATAATCCCATCAGAATCATAAGAGTTGGCGCAATTGCCATCACTTCAGGATCCATTGTAAAAAGCTGTGTCAGGAATTCTTTGCCTATGACGAAAGTTGCAAGTGTTCCGGCTTCGTAAAGGATGACCAAAATAAGCCCAACATAACTGGCATACATAATTCGGGATTTGTCTTTGGCGCCGAGCCCAGCTCCTACCCTTATGGAGACCGCAATCGAAATGCCTGTGGAAACCATATAACTTAATGCTGCCCAGGATAATACTATCTGGTGTGCTGCTAACTGAGCAGTTGTGATCCACCCGACCATGACGGCTGCCAGCGAAAATGCGCTGCTTTCAGCCAGCATTTGCAAGCCATTTGGAAAACCCTTCCTGAATAATTCGAACGTTTCCTTTCTTACTTTAACCCATTTATTTGTAAAAAATTTTCTTTCACTAACGAATTTTTTGCTGGTGAAAACATAAAAATAAATAACAACCAGCATGAAAAGCCGGGCAATGGTGGTGGCAATGGCTGCTCCGTTCAGGCCCATCGCTTCGACCCCAGCAAACCCATAAACAAACCAAAGGCACAAAACAATGTTCACAATAAGTCCGGCAATGCTTACATACATGCCGATTTTAGTATTGGACAAGCCATCTGTGAATTGTTTTAAAGCAATAAACATCATCATGGGTGGTACCGAAAAAATCAGGATCCCGAGGTATTGTTTGGAATAGAACGTGACTTCTTCCGGCTGGTCGAAAATCTCAAAATTATAGACTGCTATTCCCAGACAAATGACGATTAAGAGGCTGTAGAGAGAGGCCACTCCCAGTCCTGCTTTGATGTAACTGCCCGTTTTTTCTATATCAGCTTCTTCTGAAGCTTTCGAAACCATTGGAGCCATGATAGACAGTCCGCCAATGCCTATTACCACAATGAGAAAAAATACCGAATTGGAAACCCCGGCAGCTGCAAGAGCTGTTGCTCCTAATTTCCCCACAATCAGGTTATCAGAGAATCCCATCAGCACATATCCTACCTGGGAAATTATGATGGGTAAACTCAAAGAAATAATGTCTTTTAATTCTGAAAATGCTAGTCTGGATTTCAATAGAAAGGATTCTTGTACAAAGAAACTAAAGAATTCCGAGTCTCAAACTTAATATATCCACTGGATTACATTCTTTCCTAAACGAAAGATTGAATATACTGTCCAGTAGACCAGAAAGAAATTTCTAAGGTAGTACAAGGAGGTGATTCGTGGCAGACCTTCAAGTAAACCCATTACGAACATGATAAATACTGGGAAGACTGGCACAAACAAGCGTTCGTCATACTCGATGTCCGTTCGCCAGGCGGAAACATACAAGAAAAGGAAAAAGCTAAAGAACAGAATTGCCCAAACCTGGTTCCTCTTAAGCATAAACCAACAACCTAATCCCAAAACCACTACAAATAAAACTGAAAACACGGTTGGAAAAATATTTGATGGCATCACCCAATGAAGGATCACTCCCGCACATGATTGAAAAATTTCGGCAGCATCTCTGTTTAAAAATGGTCTTATTCCGGTGAAGGTGCCGGCTATCGAATAATTACGGAGCATCAGATAGCCAAAAACCAGTAAAGGAAAACATAAAGCAATGTATTGGCTTCTTTTGAAGGTCTTTTTTACTGTAATTATATCGCCTAAAACAAGACTTACAAACATCAGGAGTCCTACATATTTCACTGTGATGGAAATACTAAATGAAATGGCGCACAAAACAACCCAACAGATTTTATCATGCTCCTTGAACCTGAAAAAGGAAAGGATCCCGAAGGAGGTTAAAAATAGAAACAGGCCTTCAGACCAAACGAACAGGTGGACGTAGAAAAGCGGCAAGGCGGTCGCCAATTGAAGTGTGGCAAATAACAACACCAAATCTTCTTTTATTTCCTGACAGAAGATAAAATACCAGCAAACCAAAGTAAGGCTGTACAAAATAATGGTAACCAGGAGATAAATATCATGAAGGCTGTTTGGGGATGCGATAAACAAGGAAAGAAAAAGGGAGAAACCAGGAGGAGAAAGTACCATGGCAGATCTATCGCACATTAGCAACCTGGAAGTTTTATTAAAGGTATCAGCCCCGCATAAAAAATTATATGAATCGAAAGTGAGGGATAGGCCATGTTTGAGCAGGATAAGACTTAATAAAGCTATTGCCGGCAAAAACAAAAAAAGCCCATATTTTCTTAAAAAATCGAAATTCATAAAACCTGACCAATTCAGGCTGGCAAATTGCCAATTAATTCGCAGAATAGTAATGAGTTGTTTGGATTTCAGCATAGGTTTGCTACTTTTGCAGTCCTTTTAATAAAGGCCCAGATGGCGGAATTGGTAGACGCGCTGGTCTCAAACACCTGTGTCTTCACGGGCATGCCGGTTCGACTCCGGCTCTGGGTACTATACCGTACTAAGGCCTCAAATGAGGCCTTTTTTATGATACGCCACCAGGTTGCTACAAATATGCTTTTGCCTTTGTTGCCTGGTAGAATCATTCCCCCACTTACCTTACTGAGTTGTTGAAAAACTAAAAAAATATCAAGGTAATTAAAATGGTCTTATACATAAGATGGATAATGCAAGCTACTTTTTTACAGAGCGGTAGAATTAAAATATGATTAGGAGATTTTGAAAGCTAAGCCTCTCCCAAAAGAGAAAACAAAGTGGCCTGCTACAATTTGATTAAGATTACAGCATTCGTCTCAATTCACTATAATTTGTAATTCTGTGCCCTTTGTAATCGGGATTGAAATTTTCCTGATCATACAACAGAGTATCTAGCCCCAATTCTTTGCCCGCAATAATTTCCGAATCTGGATCATCTCCAATGACAAGTACTTCTTCCGGCTTTAAATCATACTTTTTCAGGATAGCGGCAAATACATCTTTTTTTGTCCTGACAGATTTATCTGGATCTGCAATATGGATTTCTTCAAAATCTTTTTCTATGCCCAGTTGTTTTACTTTGCTTTGTTGCATGTTAGTAAAACCAGCTGTGACAAGGAACTTTTTGCAATCTGTTCCTTTTAAGATTTCATAATCAGGGTAAGGGTTTATATTCTTCCTGTAGGTAAGTTCCCTAAGGATTTCTGTTCCTTTTTGAACAATAGTTTCACTGAGCTTATATGCAGGCGTAAGTTTTTGAAATGGCTTCCGCATCAGATCTTTTTTGAACGCTACCATATCTCCGCTAAATTCTCCCGTTTCTTCTATGAAATCTATCAGAGGTTTAAACAGTTCCTCGCCTATAATTTTCGTTGGGAACAATGTATTATCTAGGTCAAGGATAAGTGCTTTCTTTTTCAAATCAGATCAATTTATATTGTCTTTTCTTTAAAACTTTCATACCCTTGAAGTTTGTATTCATTGTATCTAACCACGATAGGTTTGATGTTTAACCCTTACCTGAACGGAGAGAAACTGGCAGGTAAAATCGTACTATAACATTGAAACCGAAAACTTGTTCGGTGGCACGGCAATTTAATAAAAAGAAAGGTTTGCTAAAACCGGACACTAACATCTTATTAATTCCGTGAAAGACCCTCAAATTAAGGAAACAGAGGATAAGTTATTTAAAAGTGAGGAGCGCTACCGGCTCCTGGTTGAAGGAGTAAGGGATTATGCCATCTTCATGCTATCAACTGAAGGCATTATTCAATCATGGAACAACGGAGCTCA
>JANYCH010000056.1 GCA_025360395.1 Cytophagales bacterium
TTGCAGACCTGATATTCCCCAAATATTATCCGGAGCTCTCATCAAAACGGATCATAACAATGGATTGGCTAAATGGGCAGCATTTAAAAGAGTTTCTTAAAACAAATCCAAGCCAGCAGATAAAAAACCGGGCTGGACAGGCTTTGTGGGATTTCTATCATTTTCAAATCCATGCCCTAAGAAAAGTTCATGCGGACCCTCATCCTGGCAATTTCTTGTTTCAGCCAGATGGAACTGTGGCCATATTTGACTTTGGTTGCGTCAAGGAAATTCCATTGAGTTTTTATGATAATTATTTTGCTTTGGTTGATCGCACAGTTTATGAAAATGAGAAACTGATCAAGAAAATATACATGAACCTCGAAATGATCCATGTTGAAGATTCAGACAAAGACGTCGATTTCTTTTCAGGTTTATTCAAGACCATGATCGATTTATTTACCCTGCCATTTACAGTTGATAATTTTGACTTTGGTAATGATCAGTATTTTGCTGATATCTATGCCTATACAGAATATTTAACAAACCTGAAGGAAATAAAAGAGTCAAAAGTGGCAAGGGGATCAAGGCACTCTTTATATATAAACCGCACTTATTTTGGATTGTATTCTATTTTGAATCAACTTAAAGCCAATATTCAGACTCACAGTTCTTCCCTTCCAAAACCTGAATTTCTGTTAGCCTCATAAATTAAAAAAGCCCTTATAAAATGTTATAAGGGCTTTCCAATATTTTTTACAAATTCTAGTATTCTAACAAGGCGAACTTAACCTTTCTTTTGTCTTCAACTTCCTGAGCTGATTTTAGGCTTGAAGCTTTAAATGGAATAACAGTAAACCTATTCTGATCAAAGCCTTGAGCAAGGAAGTAGTTTAAAACAGTTTTTACACGTTTTTCATAAAGCACTTTATTGTTGAGTTCTTTACCGACTTTATCATTAAAACCATGTATGGACAATTTCATTTTTGGAATGCGTTTCATTGCCGCAGCAATCTGGTCTAATTGCTTTTTCGATAAATCATTTAATACTTCTCCTTCATTGTATGAAAATGAAACACTTGGAGAAAGCATTATACCGGCCTTTTTGTTTGGAACTATCCCGTCAAGGATGATGTCATCAGAGTTCGTGGTATCAGCCTTAGCAAGCATTCCTTTTTTGTCTTTCGATAAAGTATCGATGTCAAAAATCTGACATTCGGTTCTTCTGTTCATTTTCTGACCTTCGGCAGTGGTGTTTGAAGCGATAGGCTTATTCTCTCCAAAACCATCAATTCTCATGTTTTTCTTAGGAATCCCTTTTTCCATCAAATAACTTCTAACCTCATTTGCGCGTTTTTTTGATAAACGCAAGTTGTAAAGGTCATCACCAATGCTGTCGGTGAAACCATTAACCTGAATTTGAATTTTTGGATTCTTTTTTAGGAATTCTGTTAACTTATCAAGCTCTGGCAGAGATTCTTTTTTAAGGTCGTATTTATTGTAATCAAAAAATATGTTGTTCAATACAATAGAGTTTCCTTTTTTGATCGGTTTCAAACTGAAGACTTTTTTGTCAGCAAAAATGGCTTGTGGATCATTCAGGTTTACGTTTTCAGACACAAACAACATATTGTCGGCTTCAAACTGCATTGAGTAATTTTTACCTTTTTCAACCTGGATAGCATATTTGCCGCTTGCATCTTTGGTATTAAATACACCTACCACATTGTTATTTGATAGATCAGTCACAGTGATTTTAGCATCTACTGGAATATTACTATCTGAATTTAATAACTTACCTCTCAGGGTTATAAGTTTCTGAGAATTATAAGGCCGATTTATCACATAGATGTCTTTGCCTCCTTTATTATCCGGCCTTAAAGAAGAGGACATATAGCCCTTAGACCCATCTGCTGAATAAATAAAGTACATGTCATCCTCAACCGAGTTTATTGGATATCCAATATTCCTTGGTTTGGTCCATTTATTAGTGCTTGAAATAAGTACTGATGAAAATACATCGAAGCCTCCCATTGTATTATGTCCGTCAGAACTAAAGAACAAGGTATTATTATCGAAATGAATGAAAGGACAATCTTCATTGTATTTAGTATTGATTTCAGGTCCAAGGTTTTTTGGTTCTCCCCATTCTTTAGTTGCTAAAAGATCGCAGTACCAGATGTCAAAACCTCCAAAACCTCCTGGACGATCGCTTGAGAAATAAAGTCTTTTGTTATCTCCTGAAACAGAAATACTTGATTCCCAACCTTTTGTAGTATTAATACTTCCTCCTAATTTTTCTGGTGAACTCCACTTATTGTTTACCAGATTGCTCATGAAAATACTTCCCTGTGAAGGGGTGTTTTTAGTTCTGTAAAGGAAAAGTGTTTTTGCATCAGAGGTAATTCCGATACATGCGTCATGATCAGCTACATTGATTGGGCTTTCTACTATTTTTGAAGGCAACCAGTTTCCATTTGCATCTTTTACTGACACATGGATATCTTCAAAAGGTTTTCCATCAGCATGTAAGTCATCATTAAACTCTGATGGCCTGCGGCTGGTGAAATACATGGTTTTCTGGTCACCAGATACTATAGGGACATACTCATCATATTCAGTATTTATTGCCTGGCCTATGTTTTCTATGCTAACACTTAAAGAATCCTCTACATGTTCTTTTGCATTATTACATATTTCAATCTTCCTTTTTGCAGAAGCTAAAGCAAAAAGAGCGGATGAAGAGTCACTTTTTGAAAGATTGATGTATTCTTCAAAAGATTTAATTGATTTATCAAACAAATGATTGTAGTGGTAAGCCTCACCTAAATAATATTGCAACTCATTTTTTGAATAACCTTTTTCTTTTGCAGTTTCAAAAAAGCTAAGTGATTTAGCTTTATGTCTTGAGTTTAAGTAACATATTCCAATATTGCAAAGCACGTTTGGATTGCCAGGAGCAAGACTGTCAATTTTTTTGAATAAAGAAATTGAAGTAGCATAATCTTTAGAAATAAAGCTTTTTTCGGCCTGAGTTTCTAATTTTTTTACTGCAGCCCGGTTTTCCTGGGGTATTTCCTGTGCTGATACAACACCTGCAAAGGTTAAAGTAATAAGTGTTTTAATTAAGTAAATCTTTCTTTTCATGACAATTATGTTACATCAATATCAAATATAAGCACTTAGCCTAGTATTACCTGTTGTATGTAATAAAAATGATTAATTTAAAGAAAATTAATTATAAGAAATAATCAAATGGATACACTGAAAATCAATATGATATAAATAATTAAAGAAATATTATCCAAATTTTAAGAATATATTAATATTAACTCCTATTTTTCTCAATGGTTTTTGGTTGCTTTAATACGCTGATCTTCTGACATTTTATCACCTTCCTATTCTATCCCCGATATCCTTTAAAACAAGAAGCTTTTGTAATAAAACATTCTATTATAGTCTGTTTTATTTCATTTCCATCCGTATTGGTGATGTTCATTTTGAAGACATAACTTACAAGCCTCGTTAAACTGTCAATTGAAGCTTCTTTCAATTTCACTGCATTTCCTTCGCCATGCAGGTTCACACGCACACGGACAGACTGATGCACTAAGAGAAATGAGTTTACTGTAACTGCAATTTATTCAGGTCGAAATAACGCTTGCTGGATCTGATTTAATCTTTGTTCAAAATTTCTGAGGAAAAATTTAAAGCTGTCTTTCCGTCTATAATTGTGTCTACATCAATAGGATCAAAAAACCTTTTAATGTTTTTACCCCTTGTACCCTGCAATCTTTTCCCAAAACTTTCCCTTTTCTGAAGTGAAACAAAATTCTCTACATATGCCGATTCAGGATTGATTTCTATGTCCCGCATATTCAAAGAAAAAAGCGTTTTGAAAACTATGGGAACAAAATGAACATTTACGTTTATTTTTTCCGGATAATTTCTAAGAAAATGTGACTGAAAAGGGTCGGTAGCTATGGCAACTGTTTCGAAACCCTGCTTACGGGCAATGTAATATGAATAATATACATTTTCAGTACTGTGCTCTGCGCTGCTGTCAATAAAAATGTGGTCTTTTGGTACGCCCATCGCTTCTGCATATAAAGACATAATTTTACTTTCACAATATGGGGTATAAACTGCTGAACCTGAATATATTATATTTTTTGCTAAGCCCTGTTTGTATAAGTATACCGACCAGTAAACCCGCATTTTCATCAGCGAATTCCATTTACCCTTTGATCCGTCAAAAGGAATTCCGGGTACAATTATGGCATCATATGGCCCGCTTTTCTTAGCTTGTGAAAATTGTTTAGACGATGAAGGCCTGATGAAAACGCAGGAACTTGTAAAAAACAATCCCCAGGTGGCCATCGATAATAACAAAATTTTGGTAGCAATATATTCTTTCATAATGTTACAACATAAAAACACCTGTTTTGTTTAACTTTTATTAAAAATATTTAAACAAACTCGTATTTATAATGAAAGAATAGTGCCATAGGGAAAATAATTTATATAAATTTTAATAAAACGATCAAAGACTTGTCAATTCCCTGACACAATCTCTAACTGATGAATTCCAGTTTAATAATCATGAAATATTTTAAGCACCTTTCCAGTGTTATACTGGTTTTCAGATCCCATATTGAGATAAAAGATGGTTAGATCTACAACACAGTGCTGATGGCAAAACATATGGATGGAGGCTATAAGATTGGATTGAAAGACCAGGCAGATTTCAGATCTATAAGGATGCCAAGTAGATCAAATACTTATTAAGCAAGGGCCTGCTTTGAAGCAGCTCTCCATAACAATTTTTTAATAATCAAATGGAACTTTGATCTACTTACCTAAGTTTTACCAACATCTTATATATCTATTTTTAAATCATTAAACATTAAAACTATGTCTTACATTGTTGTGGGTGCCACAGGGCACACTTCTAAAATTGTTGCAGAAAAACTTTTAGCTGCCGGAAAGAACGTTACTGTAATGGGACGTAATGCAGAAACCCTTAAACCTTTCACAGATAAAGGGGCCAAACCATCAATCGGATCATTGGAAGATCGGGCATATTTAGAAGAAGCTTTTAAAGGAAAAAATGCAGCCTATGTTCTTTTACCACCAAATTTTGGTGTTAAAAATTTCAGGGAATACCAGAAAACAATAGGCGTAAACCTTGCGGATGCAATTAAAGCAGGCAATGTTAAATATGTTGTCTTTCTTAGCAGCACCGGAGCACATCTTGGCAGTGGCGCAGGGGTAGTAGACGGACTGGGAGATTTCGAAAAAATGCTTGCTCAAATACCAGATTTAAATGTTAAAATACTTCGGCCAGGTTTTTTTTATTATAATTTCTTCGGCCAGATCCCAACCTTAAAAGCTGCCGGTATTTTGGGTAGTAATTATGATGGAAATGTTGTAATTCCTTTTGCAGATGTATCTGATATCGGGAATATTGCTGCTGAAGAAATGTTGAACCTGAACTTTACCGGACAGACTGTTCGCTACATTGCAAGTGAAGAAATGACTTCACAACAAGCAACAACTATTTTGGGGAAAGCAATAGGAAAACCAGATTTACAATGGGTACGCTTCCCTGACGATCAAATGAAAGCTGGTCTTTTACAAGCTGGACTTAATGAGTCGCTTGTAGATGGTTATGTGGAACTTGGTCAGATAATCTTCCTGTCCTTTACCTGATTGGAATACCTGAC
>JANYCH010000105.1 GCA_025360395.1 Cytophagales bacterium
TTAAATGTCCAATTGTCGGGGATGTAAAATACGGGTTTCCAGAGCCTAATCCTGACAGGAGCATCCATCTGCATGCAAGAAATATCCGCTTTATACATCCTGTTAAGAACGAAGAAATGGAAGTGACAGCACCAGTTCCTAAGGAACCATTGTGGCTGAAATTTGAAAATAAAAATACCCAATTAACTAAGTGAAATGAAAGAATATTATAAACGCTTTAAACTTAAATACAATATTGCCAGCGACTGGGATGCTATACTGATCATCATAGTTTTTTCTATTACCGGTTCATTGTCTGTGAAACTGGCTCGTCCTATTTTAGAATTGATGGGGGTAACTAAAGATACAATGAACTCTTGGGCATATTGGCCCTTACGGATATTAATTATATTCCCTATTTACCAGATTTTACAAATTGCGGTAGGAACTACCCTTGGGCAATTCAATTTTTTCTGGCAATTCCAGAAAAAAATGTTCACACCTTTTGGCAGATTATTCGGGTTAACCCCAACAAATAAAGAAGTTAAGGTCAAGTAATGTTATCAATAGGTTAAGTTTATAAGAATGTTAACCTGATTACTTCATTTAGGCTTAAATTCGAATTCTATAATCCATTAACTTAAAGTAAAATATGTTCGGGTTAGAAATAGGGCTTGCGTTACTTCTCATTCTTTGTATTGTAGCTGCCTGTGCCTTTGAATTTGTAAACGGTTTTCATGACACAGCAAATGCAGTAGCTACGGTAATCTATACCAATGCACTTAAACCGCAAGTGGCAGTTGCCTGGTCTGGTATATGGAATTTTTTAGGTGTAATGTCAGGAGCTTTCTTTGGGCTTTCTGTAGCATCTGGAATAGTCAATCTACTTCCCTTAGAGGCATTAGTCAACTTAAGCCTTGCGCATAGCATGGCCATGATATTTTCTTTATTGCTGACAGCTATTTTATGGAATTTAGGAACCTGGTATTTAGGCATACCATGTTCAAGCTCACACACCTTGGTAGGGGCCATTCTGGGAGTTGGGTTAGCCTTTTCTTTTATGCCACAGAACATTTCCGGATCTACAATTAACTGGGCAAAAGCCGCGGATGTAGGATTGTCTTTATTGATCTCCCCGGTTTTTGGATTTGGTTTGACCATTATACTGATGTTTACTCTCAGGTCGTTTTTCAAACACAAACCCGAGCTTTTTAAAGAACCTAGCAAAACTAAAAAACCACCTACCTGGATCAGGGCTATTCTTATCCTGACATGTACAGGCGTAAGCTTTTCTCATGGCTCAAATGATGGGCAAAAAGGAGTGGGATTGGTTATGCTTATTCTGATAGCCATCATTCCGGCCCAGTTTGCCCTTAACAACAAATTAATCATAACAGATTATATTTCTCCGGCACAAAAAAGCTATGAAATTGTCCAGAAAATAGATGAATCCCAGCTAACAGAAAAGGAAAAAGAAATTGTTGGAAAACTTAGAAAGAGCACAACGACTCTGGTAAAAGACATTTCAGACGAGGCCAGAACAAATTCTCCTGAGGGCAAACTGCTTATTAGAAAAAACATCATGCTGATGGATAAGCAGGTTGATAAACTTGCTAACTCTGGAAATATCCAGATTTCTTCCAATAACCTGAAAGAGTTAAGGACTGAAACTGGAAAACTAAAAAACCTGATTGAATATGCCCCATTCTGGGTTATCGTGATGATTTCTGTTTCCCTGGGGTTGGGAACAATGGTAGGATGGAAAAGAATTGTTGTTACGCTCGGAGAAAAAATAGGGAAACAGCATTTAACTTATGCCCAGGGAGCAAGTTCGGAGTTAGTGGCAGCCAGTACAATTGGCGTATCAACTTACCTTGGATTGCCGGTAAGCACGACCCAGGTGTTATCTTCTGCCATTGCAGGTAGTATGGTAGCCAGTAAAGGATTGAAAAACCTGCAGGGAGGAACAGTTCGCAACATATTTTTAGCCTGGGTATTAACACTTCCTGTTTGCATTACAGTATCGGCCTTGTTGTTTTACCTGTTTACAGCTATTTTATAATCGTGGATAGAACCTTGAATGGTTCATCAAGATAGAATCTGGTAAGTAATCAGGCTGCTGAAATAAGCTACAAAAGTCATAAACAGAAATTGGATGATGGCCCATTTCCAGCCACCTGTTTCTCTTTTGGTGACTGCAATTGTGCTTATACACTGCAAAGCAAAAGCATAAAAAACCATAAGTGAAATTGCTACCGGAACAGTATAGACCGGTTTTCCTTCGCTGTTTCTTGCAAGAAGTAATTTTTCTTTTAGTGATTTGTTGTCTTCCTGGTCGCCTATTCCATAGATCGTGCTCATGGTTCCGATAAAGACTTCCCTTGCTGCCAAAGAACTAAGCAATGCAATACCGATCTTCCAATCGTAACCAAGAGGTTTAATTGCAGGTTCTATAAATTTGCCGAATATCCCTGCATAAGAAGCTTCAAGCTTTTCGGAGGCCATTTGAGTGTCCTTTTCTTTTTCAGAATCGAAACTCATTGCCTCGAATTTTTTGTCAATTTCAGAGAAAGTTTCTTTAGGCCCATACGAACCAAGGAACCAAAGTACTACAGATACGGCTACAATTACTTTTCCTGCCTGTCCAACAAAATCTTTCGACTTATGGATCATGGAATAGTAAATGTTTCTCCAGACCGGCCATTTATAAACCGGCAACTCCATGATAAAATAATTTTTGCCTGTTTCGGTAATAACAAACTTCATAATAAAAGAGAAAACAAGGGTTGCAATTATGCCAAGCAGGTACATACACAACAATATCAAACCCTGAAGGTTTATAAATCCTAAAATGTATTTTTCATCGGCAATCAAAGAAATAAGAACGGTATAAACCGGTAATCTGGCAGAGCAGCTCATAAAGGGTGTTGCCATAATCGTGATCAACCTTTCCTTTTTATTTTCTATAGTCCGTGTTGCCAAAATAGAAGCGACTGCACAAGCCATCCCCCCAATAATCGGCACAACAGATTTGCCGTTCAGGCCAACCTTTCTCATCATCCTGTCCATGATAAAGCTTACCCTTGCCATGTAGCCGGTATCTTCTAAAACAGTAAGAAAGGCAAACAAGATCATGATTTGAGGAAGGAAGATTATAACCCCACCCAAACCGGGGACTATCCCATTTGAAATAACATCGCTGATAATCCCTTTTGGAAGGACTTCTCCTAAACTGTTGGATGCCCAGGCAAAAAGCGTTTCTATCCAGCTCATAGGATATTGCGCCAAAGTAAAAATGGATTGAAAAAGGGTGAAAAATATCAGCAGGAAGATTAGGTAACCATAAATCCTGTGAGTGAGTATTTTGTCTATTTTAGTACTGACCTCTTTACTGGTGGTGTTTTTCGTTTTTTTGTGAACTGTTTTCAGGATCTCTTCAATCCTGGCATAGCGTTCCATAGAATCTTCAGCCTGGTGTTTCCTAGCATCAAACCCCAGGCCGGAAATCAGCATTTGCATACTTGCTTTTTCATTTCCAAGTAAGGAAAGATGTTGTGAAAGCAACATATTGGCATAGTAATTCCTGATAGAAGTAACTTTAAAAACAGCATCAGCCAGCGATTTCTCCTCAGGATTGGATGGAAAATAGGAGGTAGGCGGAGTTTCCTGTTTTTCTGTAATCGCTTTCAGCAATTCTTTTAAGCCAATCCTCTTTCTGGCATTGATGGGAATTACCGGCATTGCCAGCTTGCGTGATAAAAGTTCAAGATCAAGGTCATAACCTTTTGCCAAAGCAATATCCTGCATATTCATGGCAACAATTACAGGTAACTGAAGATCAGCTAACTGGGTGCAAAGCAGAAGGCACCTTTTAAGGTTGCCAGCGTCTGCAACAAATATAATTTTATCGTATTTTTTATCCTTTATGCTGGATAAAATAGCCTGGACTGAAACATTTTCATCTTCCCCTTTTGGGTACATAGAATAAAAACCAGGTAAATCTGTAACGCTCAACTCTTGGCCGGAAGGCTGTATAACCTGCCCTGTTTTTTTTTCTACAGTTGTTCCGGGAAAATTTCCTGTCTTCTGGTTTAATCCCGTAATCAGGTTAAAAAGCGTCGTTTTCCCAGAATTCGGATTTCCAGCTATTGCTATGTTTAATCTTCCAGACATCAGATAGGGGTTACCTGGACAGTTTTTGCATCCTGTTTCCTCAGGCTGATAACGGAACCTGATACCTGAATGGCAATTGGGTCTCCCAGAGGGGCTATAAATTCTAAACGGACTCTTTCTCCAGGAAGGCAACCCAAGTCTAATAATTTAAGATAAACATCCTGATCGTCAATTCGTTCTATAATGGCTTCCTGGCCTAAAGCGAGTTGTGAGAGGTTCATAAAGTTATGCAATTTAGAAATATTCTAAATAAAACGAAAGGTTAGAACTTGATTTTGATTCCTCTGCAACAAACTTTAAATCAGACTTCAAACTATTACCTTTGAACAAAATCCTTAAAATGTTTCATTCTAAAATTGCCGGCGTTGGTCATTATGTTCCAGAAATGGTGGTAACCAATGAGGAACTTACAAAACACATGGAAACTTCTGATGCCTGGATCCAGGAAAGAACTGGAATAAAGGAAAGAAGGTTTTTTAAAGAAGGTGTGGATACTGTTTCCGGAATGGCAGCTAATGCGGCTAAAATTGCATTGCAAAGGGCTGGCCTTGAAGCAAGAGATATAGACATGATTGTTTTTGCAACCTTGAGCCCAGACTATTCATTTCCTGGTTCCGGGGTTTTATTGCAGCGGATACTGGACCTTCCTGGCATCCCAGCCTTAGACATTAGGCAACAGTGTGCTGGTTTTATTTATGCTTTATCTGTAGCAGATCAATTTATTAAGTCAGGTACTTACAAAACAATTCTGGTAGTTGGGAGCGAGATTCAATCTAACATAATGGAATTGAGCAACCGTGGCAGAAATATGTCGGTTATTTTTGGAGATGGTGCTGGTGCAGTTTTGTTGCAACAAACCACAGAACATAACAAAGGAATTCTGTCAACGCATATACATGCCGACGGTACGTTTGCTGAAGAATTGATGCTGGAACATCCTGGCAGCAAAAGGAAAGAAAGATTTAACAAGGAGATGGCTGAAAAAGGAGAGCTACTGCCTGTTATGAATGGCCAGCTGGTTTTCAAACATGCAGTCCAGCGTTTTCCGGAAGTAATAAAAGAGGCTTTGGATGCAAACAGTTTAAATACTTCGGATATTGATTTGTTAATTCCTCACCAGGCAAATTTGAGAATTGCTGAATACATCCAGAAATCCCTGAAATTAAGGGATGACCAGGTTTTCAATAACATTCAAAAATATGGTAATACTACTGCAGCATCTATTCCCTTGGCTTTAAGCGAAGCTTTTGAGGAAGGAAGGATCAAAGAAGGGGATTTGGTTTGTATGGCAGCTTTTGGAAGTGGTTTTGTCTGGGGAAGTGCTTTGGTGAGGTGGTGAGAAAATAGGAAGATAATAAAAATAGTTTTTTAACCGTTTTGAGTTAACAATTAAGTAAACAAACTAAAACCATATGAAGAATCTCCTCATGCTTTTTTTTGCCTTTTCATTTTTTTTAAGCTGTAAGAAAAAGCCTGCTGAATCTCCGAAAACTCAAGAACCTTTTGGAGTCCACAAAACAGACACGTTTTACCTTGTTTCGCAAATTGACCGATATAACGATTCCTCCTTTATTAACTCTACTGTTATTACATACAACGACAGGGGCCTTGTTACAAGATTGGAAGAGAGAAATCAATTCGGTTTAATGACCGACTCAAATGGTTACACGGATTATGTCTACAACGAGAATGGAGAATTGTTTAAAGAAACTTCTTTTAACAGATATGGAGCATGGGGGCCTATTGTGGCTGGTGAACCTAGATTTGGACCTCAATCCAAAGAATATCATTATCAAAACAGTTTAGTGACCGAGGTTAGATATTATGATGAGAATATCCGGAACTCTCCACCAGCAAGAATATTAACTGATACAAGGAAATTCGTTTATTCTGCTGATAAGTACTATGAAATCGGGAGATTTGACAGCATCATCTATTCCCCTACTAGTTCACTCAAGCCAGAGTTTATAGAATACTTTACCAAATATACCACAACGGATGGCACACCAAAATATAAAAGGACGGGTTATTATAAAAACACCTATGACCAAAATTGGAATAAAATCAAGGTTGAAATAGCTGACAGTTCTAATACTTTTAAACCCTACATGGATTCCGGCTATGATTTAAGCACGAAATCTATTATCTCTAATTACAATATTATAAAGCTGGCAACAAACGAAAAATTTAGAGAACAAGATTTTAATGTTGAAACTGAATTCAGGGTTACTTCAGATTATGATCAATGTGCAGGAACTCCTGTTACGGTTCCCATGCAAAGTATTTTAAAGAGAGAAATTGTAAAAGACAAAAGAGGCAATGTTGTTGAAATTAAAACCAGGTTCAATACCAATTGTCCCGATAATAGAACTGAGCTTCTCAAAATAAAATATAAGATCGCAACATTGTAAAGCTGGATTAAATTCAAACAAGGTCTGGTTTTATAATTCTTTATAGTAATTTTACCCAGCAAGTTTGTATGCCCGTCCAATGGCCGATATATGCCCATGGATTAAATAAAAAATCGTTTGTCTGCGCTTCATTGCCACACAACATTTTTTCCAGAAATAATTGTGGGTGCGCCGGACGGGAATTTTACAAACTTGCTTTTTTCTTCTTCTAATAATGGAATTTTTCTATTTGACTTAGGTTAAATCCTATTTTTAGCTCATTTTATCCTCTGGCATAATATTTTCATTTCAATTGATTGTAACAAATTTTGCGTTTCTTGTGACGATAATTATATGGATTTTTTTATTCTGAATACTTTTAATAAATTACGTTTGGCAGATTCGATACAAAGAAAGAAATATGTTATCTCGAAAGGTATCGACCCTTTCTTTAGTAATGTATTTAGGGCATATAAATTTGTTGTTCTTTATTTTAAAGAAGTTTTCAAAGCACCTTTTCATTTCCGGGAAGTTATCAACCAGTGCTTTGAAGTGGGTTTGCGCTCATTGTCTTTGATTACCCTTACCGGTTTTGTTACCGGGATTGTATTTACAAAACAGTCACGTCCATCCCTCGAAGTATTTGGCGCCAGTTCCTGGCTTCCTTCTCTCATTTCAATCGCATTGGTCAGGGCACTGGGTTCACTCGTTACTGCTTTAATTTGTGCAGGTAAAGTGGGCTCGAGTATCGGGGCAGAACTAGGCTCAATGCGCGTAACTGAACAGATTGATGCAATGGAAGTTTCGGCCATCAATCCATTTAAATATTTAGTTGTAACAAGGGTAACGGCAACAACTTTAACTGTACCTATTCTTTCCCTTTATTGCGGGTTTGTAGGCTTGCTCGGTTCTTACCTCAATGTACACACCCATGAGGATACAAGCTTTGTGGCATTTTTTGAAAATGGATTTGAAACCATCACTTTCCTGGATGTTTTTACCTCAGTATTCAAATCGATTGTTTTTGGATTTACCATCGGGATTATTGGTTGCTATAAAGGTTTTAATGCAACACAGGGAACTAGAGGTGTTGGTCGGGCTGCAAATGAGGCAGTAGTCTTGTCCATGTTCTTTGTATTTGTGGAAGAAATTGTAATAGTGCAGGTTAGTAACTGGATCAGAAATTATTAACTATGGAAGCACTGAAAAATATATCAAATACTGAAATAGTCATTTCTATCAAAGATCTGTATAAGTCCTTTGGCGAACTGCATGTTTTGAGAGGTGTTGACCTGGAAATTTTCAAAGGTGAAAACGTTGCAGTTTTAGGGAAATCAGGCACTGGCAAATCTGTGTTGATTAAAATTATTACAGGCTTGCTTAGGCCCGATACCGGCGAAGTAAAAGTATTAGGACAAGAGGTGGCCCATTTGAAAGGTAAAGAGTTGGATGTCTTAAGGTTGCGTATTGGATTTTCGTTTCAAAGCAGCGCTTTGTATGACAGCATGAATATCCGCCAGAACCTTGAGTTTCCACTGGTCATGAATAAAAAAGACCTGGGAAAAGCAGAAATAAAAACAGCAGTAGAAGAAGTACTGGAAGCTGTAGGGCTTAGCGATAAGCTCAACCAAATGCCTTCAGACCTTTCTGGCGGCCAAAGAAAAAGGATCGGTATAGCCAGGACTTTGATCCTGAAACCTGAAATCATGCTTTATGATGAACCAACGTCTGGTTTAGACCCGATTACTAGTATGGAAATCAATGAGTTAATTGCTGAAGTACAACAAAAATATAATACAAGTTCCATTATCATTACACATGATCTTACCTGCGCCAAAGTAACAGCGAATAGGGTAGCCATGCTTTTGGATGGAAAATTCCTGAAAGTTGGTCCTTTTAAAGAGGTATTCAGTGATAGCGATAAGAGGATACAAAGTTTTTACAATTATAATTTTACAGAATAGACATGAACGATTCACCAAACAAAAGAGCAGTAATGGTTGGGATATTCATTTCATTGGGAATTTTATTCCTAATCGGAGGAATATTGACTATTGGTAATATACACGGCACATTCACTAAGAAAATGAATGTGGTAGCAGTTTTTGATAATGTAAACGGGCTTCAGGCTGGAGGAAATGTATGGTTTTCCGGAGTTAAAATCGGGACCGTCAAAAAGATGGATTTTTTCGGCAGAAATGAGGTAAAAGTAACACTGAACCTGAATAAAAGTACCCAGGATTACATCAGGAAAGATGCAAAAGTGAAAATAAGTACTGATGGTTTAATTGGAAATAAGATCCTTGAAATATACGGCGGAACTGCAAAGGCGGAAGCTGTTTCTGAAGGCGACACACTAACTGTTGAAAAATCCCTTAGTACTGAAGAAATGATGAGTACATTCCAGGCAAACAACAAGAATGTGCTGGAAATAACGAATGACTTGAAATCGATCAGTAAAAACCTGGTAAACGGCAATGGGACAATAGGAAAAATGTTAAAGGACGAAACCATTTACAATAATATTTCAGCCACAACAGCATCCTTGCAAAGCGCCTCAAACAAGGCTCAGAAAATGATGACCGCTATGTCCGAATTCAGCTCGAAGCTGAACAAAAAAGGAACTTTGGCAAATGAATTGGTTACGGATACACAGGTTTTTAAATCAGTCAGGGAATCCGTTTATCAGCTTAACAAAATTGCTGATTCTGCATCAGCAGTAGTAAACAATATGAAGAGGGCAAGTGAAAATACCAAAACACCTGTAGGTGTATTGTTGCATGATGAGCAGGCGGGAGCTAACCTGAAAGCTACTTTGAAAAACCTGGAAAGCGGATCTGCCAAATTAGATCAGGACCTTGAAGCTTTGCAGCATAACTTCCTTTTCAGAGGTTATTTCAAAAAGCAGGCAAAGCAGAAAGAAGGGAAGTAGAACTTAATTAGGACTTAGTCTCTTACCAGAGTAAAAGTATTCTTTTAAAGAGGATTGCATTTTTATTACATTAATGATAAAAATATGATTAACAACATTCTATGGCCTGATTTTTAACTTAAATCAGAAGTCGATTTGTGATATTTAATATAATAGTATGGAAAATCTTGAAAACCTTAGTCCTGAAGAAAACAAACAACTGATGTCTGCCCCGGCCTATATTTCCCTTCTTGCTGCAACGCACGATGGGGAAATGGATGATACAGAGAAAAAAGTGGCTATTAAACTTACTCATCTAAAAACTTTTAGTTCTGATGAGTTTTTGAATAATTTTTACAAGGAAGTAGAAACTAATTTCTCGTCCCTGATTGACGATGTTTATCATACTTTGCCGCAAGATACTGCAGAAAGGGAAATAGCCCTGAGAGAAAAACTTCGTCAGATAGATATGATCATAAGCAAATTGCCGGTAGAATACGGACAGAGATTAAAGCATAGTTTGGAATCATACTCCTGGCATGTTTCTCAATCTCATAAAAACGTGAGCGAGGATTTTCTTATACCTTTTCAAATAAAAGGACTTACGGCCTGATCTTTGGCATGAATATTTATAAAGAAAGCAAAAGAGAATTTTCGTGGCCCGGGCCAATTGTTCCAAGCAGGAAAGAAAAAAATCTCAAAAAAGGGAGCCAGATGCTGGGTCCCTTTTTGTTTTTTAAGCTTTAAATTTTTTTCTGATCATTCTTTACTTTTCATTATCTAATGGTATGGGTTTTTAGAATATTCTTAAACATTTAAATACAATATCATATGATGATCGCCATTCCTGTTGTCGCTATAGTTATTATTTCCATTGTGGTTATTTATGCTGGTGGATTTCTTAATAAAGGGAAAGACAAAACAATTAAAAGCAAGAAAATCTAATTTATTCTTTACAATTAAAGGTGATTTATTTGTTAGCATGTGGATAAAAACTTTTGGCTTAATACCTGAAGCATGAGCGGAAGCGGTATGGACTTAGGAATATATTTTCCCAATAATGTTAATAATCTGGCATTATGACCAGAAATAAATACCAATAGTCCTATTTGTTAAACTTCAATTGTCTTCCATTTTCCTTTCCGGAAATAATACCAGGCTATGATCGCGATAAGTGTTTCTGCCACGGGAATGGCAATGAAAGCGCCTGTAGATTTCATGTCTAAATATATCGCAAGAAAATAGGCAAACGGTACCTGGAACAGCCAAAAACCTAAAAAATTGATGATAGTAGGTGTTCGTGTATCTCCAGCGCCATTTAAGGCTTGGGTCATGACCATTCCGATTCCATAAAATATAAACCCAGACCCCATTATTTGAAGTGAAAGTGATCCGAATTGGATCACTGCTTCGTCCTGAGAAAATATCCGCACAATAGGATTGGCAAAAAACAAGAAAAGGAACATGACAAAGCCCATAAAAATGGCATTGTACTTTGCTGCGATGTTTACGCTTTGCTCAGCCCTGTCAACCTTTTTTGCACAG
>JANYCH010000148.1 GCA_025360395.1 Cytophagales bacterium
CGCACCACCGATTTTATTTTCATACCCTTCAGTGTTCACAATCGCAATGTTCTTTGCCGACCAGTAACTACCATCAGGCACCCAACGGATCCAGTTTTCAATCTGTCTTCTGAAAGTCGCAAATTCATAAAAAACCAAAACAGATTTCCGTTCAAGTGTAAACCTGATTGAAGCTTCTGCATTCCAGCCACTTTCCGGAACAAGTAACCTATTTCCTCCTGGAATCCAGTAGAGTTCATTGAAAGTTGGGATCCTGAAAAGCCTGGTTGCGTTTCCTTTAATCAAAATTCCACTGAGGGGCTTATATTCAAATCCAAAAGCAGGCACTAAAGGAATCTTGATGTTTTTCACCAATTCCTGTCTTGCGGATAATTGTAACGTCAGTTTTTCATCTAAAGTCCGGAACCTGTACTGGCCAAACAGGGCCATCAATTGCCTGACAGGGATTCCGTATTCATATTTATCAGGGTTAGGACTTATCAAATAGGCGATATCGCTATAATTATTGCTTACAACTGATGCTTGCTGGTGCGTTAGGTTAACACCAAGGTTCAACAAATGGCTTCGGTGCAACTGGAATCTTAATTCATTTTCGGCTATGACGGCATCGGCTAAACTTTTGGTGTTCTCAGTTCTTATTGGGTCTTTGTAAAAAATATCTTCCCTCAGCCAGGCAGTCCTGGAATGCCATTGAATATTTTTTAAATTTTTATGATATTCAATATTCGTTCGCCTGAAATTATGGTAAATCGTGCCATTTAATTCTGTAGTTGGGTTCTGCCTGTAATTATCCTGAAGCCAGACCCTCACCGCAATTGCATTGTTTTTCCATTTGAAATAGTTTTCAGCAAGCACTCCTTTTTGACTGGTTGCAGCATGGGTCAGATTCAGGTTAATTTCTTTATTTGAAAAAATTGGATAATCATTTCTTGCTTCAGAATAAAAGCCCTTTACCGATCCATACCAGTTTTTGCTGCCATACGAAGTCTTAATTTGCTGCCTGTATTGCCCATAGCTGCCCGTTTCAGTATTAACTTTTATATTTAATTTTTTGCCGTAATCTGGCTTATTGTTTAGCAAAACACTTCCTCCAACTGCCCCGCTTCCCCAAAGGTTGCTTGCGCTCCCGGTTTGAACTGCTACTTCATCAGTAAAAAATACCGGAAAAAGTGAAAGGTCAAAAGTACCGTTCATTACACTCTGGAGATTGAAACCGTTCCATACTACTGCAGAATGAACGTCTGAACTTCCTTGTAATGATAAAGTAGCTAATCCATTTCCGCCGTAACTGCGGATAAAATTTGTATTACCGAATGACAATTGTTCGGCTAAAGTATAACATGTACGATTGGCCAAACCTGCACTGTCGGCAATTACAATCCTTTGCCCTGTAGAGAAATTTTTAGAACGGTCCTGTACAACGCTCACCTCTGGCAGTTCATAAGTTTTTAAGGCAACACTATCCTGCTGCGCAAAGGCAGGTAAAGAAAAAAGCAGGAATATGAACAAATAGCGCATCCTTTTTTGGTTTACGCTATTCCCCGAACGGGAATGTGAGTGAACTGAAGGCATGCTGAAAATACAACAATGCATCCAAAACCGTCACATGCCTTTGACCCCGAAAGCGGTGAATAACGACGAAAAGGCAGGTCTTCTGACTCGTTCCTTTCAGGTGCCTTCCCATTCCTTTAATCAGAAAAGTGGCTATTACCTGAAATTAGCAGAACTTACAGCTGCGGGCACAGTTCCTGATTTTAACAGGATTCCCTTTTAATTTCGCTTTCGCGGAAACCAATTCAGGTGCAATATATAAATTAGTTGTGTGTTTCGGGTTGTGGGTTGTGAGTTAAGAAAATTTTTAATTTCTTCTGCTTAATTTTTATTGGAAATGTCCTTGATTCTCGCATCTCAAAGCTTTACATTTCATTCCACTTTTGGATTTGAAATGAAGAACATTAAAGAATCAGCTAATTTTATCTGGTCTATTGCCGACCTGCTGCGTGGCGATTATAAACAAAGCGATTACGGCAAGGTCATTCTGCCCCTGACTATTCTCAGAAGATTAGATTGCGTGCTGGAAAAAACTAAACCAGATGTATTGGCCCGCCTTGAACAGGTCAAATCACTGAATATTCAGAACCTGGATCCTATTCTGGACAAGGTAGCTGGTTATAAGTTTCACAATCACAGCCAGTTTACTTTTGATAAGCTGATTGCTGATCCTGCCAACATCGCAGCCAACCTTCGCAATTATATCAATGGCTTTTCGGAAGAAGCGAGAGAAATTATAGAACAGTTTGAGTTTGATAACCAGATCAGCAAAATGGATGATAACAATCTTCTGTTCATGGTGGTGAAGCGTTTCCAGGAAGTAGACCTGCATCCGGAGGTTATTTCCAGTTTGGAAATGGGCTACATGTTTGAAGAACTGATCCGCAAGTTTGCAGAGATCTCCAATGAAACTGCCGGAGAACATTTTACGCCCAGGGAAGTGATAAAGCTCATGGTGCATTTGCTTTTTTTGAACGACCGGGATATTTTAATTAAAAAAGGCATTATCAAAAGCATTTATGATTGTTGCGCCGGAACGGGAGGGATGCTTTCTGTGGCAGAAGAATATGTACGGGAACATAATCCGGAAGCCACTTTGCTGGTATTCGGGCAGGAACTGAACCCGGAATCGTATGCGATCTGTAAATCGGATATGCTCATCAAAGGACAAAGCGCGTCTAACATCAAAAAAGGCAACAGCATTTCGGAAGACAAGCTGGCCGATGAAAAATTTGATTACCTCATCACCAACCCACCGTTTGGAGTGAAGTGGCAAAAGATAGAAAAGCAGGTGCGCGACGAGCATGAGAAAAAGGGTCATGGAGGGCGTTTTGGTGCTGGTTTGCCTTCTGTGAGTGATGGTTCTTTCCTGTTCCTCATGCACCTGATCTCAAAAATGAAACCGGAAGGTGCCCGCCTGGCGATCGTATTCAATGGTTCGCCTTTGTTTTCCGGCAGCCCTAGTTCTACCAAAAATGAAAGTAGCATCCGGCAATGGATCATTGAGAACGACATGCTGGAATCTATCATTGCCCTGCCTAACCAGTTGTTTTACAATACAGGCATCAGTACTTATATATGGATCATTTCCAACAACAAACCTTCTTTGCGAAAAGGAAAAGTATTGCTGATAAACGGGGTCGATTTCTTCAAAAAAATGAGCAAATCACTTGGCGACAAGCGCAACGAACTGAGTGAGGACCACATCACTAAGATAACCCAGATGTACGGCAGCTTCCAGGCCAATGAATACTGCAAAATTTTTGACAACAAAGACTTTGGCTATTACAAAGTGACCGTAGAACGCCCGGAAATGAAAAACGGGAAGCCAGTGCTGGACAAGAATGGCAAACCCAAAGCCGACAGCAGCCTGCGTGATACAGAAAACATTCCTTTGAAGGAAGACATACAGGAATACATGAAACGGGAAGTGCTACCCCATGTGCCAGATGCCTGGGTGGACGAAAGCAAAACCAATATTGGCTACGAGATCAATTTTACCAAATACTTTTACCAGTACAAGCCTTTGCGGTCGCTGGAAGAAATACGAAGGGATATACTCGCACTGGAGCAAGAAACAGAAGGTTTAATAAAAGAAGTCATTGCCTGATGAAAAAGTACGAAAAGTATAAGGATTCGGGAGTGGAGTGGATTGGGGAGATACCAGCCCATTGGATTTCAGGCAAATTAAAATATGTTTTAACTATCCAAAGTGGAAAGGGAATTTCACCAGAAGAAGTCTTTCCAGAAGGTGAATTTCCTGTTTATGGAGGAAATGGTATTCTAGGTTTCACGGGTTCATATTCTTCCGATGGGGAGTATTTAATAATCGGTAGAGTTGGAGCACTTTGTGGAAATGTTCATCATGTTAAAGGCAAGATATGGATAAGTGATAACGCACTATGGGCTGAACCTAAATGTGATATGATATTTTTAAAGTATTATTTACAATATTTTGATTTAAATAAATTGGCTAATAAAAATGCTCAGCCACTTATCACAGGAACAATGGTGAAGGATCAATTTATAGGGATTCCCTCTATAAAAGAACAAACAGCTATCGCAAATTATCTCGACCGCAAAACCCAACAACTAGACACCCTCATTTCCAAAAAACAAAACCTCATTACCCTTTTAGAAGAAGAACGGACTGCACTTATAAACCATGCAGTTACCAAAGGGCTTGATCCTTCTGTTCCTATGAAAGATAGCGGAATTGAGTGGTTAGGGGAGATTCCAGCGCATTGGGAGGTGAAGAAGTTGAAGTATGTGGCTAAGATTAACAATTCTAAACCATCTTTTGAATTTAACAGAAAATCAGAGGAAGAAGTTGTGTTTTTACCGATGGAAAAGGTTTCTGAAAATGGAAACATCACCCAAGATCTAAGAAGGAAAATTTCAGAAATATCTTCAGGATTCACTTACTTCGAAAAAGATGATGTGCTAGTTGCTAAAATTACACCTTGCTTTGAGAATGGAAAAGGAGCTTTACTGAGTGATTTAGAGAGTAGCTTTGGATATGGCTCAACTGAATTTCATACTATCAAAGCCAGTAAGTTGATCTTGAAAGAGTTTATATACTTTTTGACCAAATCAGAAAGGTTTATGACAATTGGAGCAGCATTTATGAGTGGTTCTGCTGGTCAAAAAAGAGTCCCTACTAGTTTTTTAGAAAATTTCTCCACAGGAATGCCTTCAATTGAGGAACAAACTAATATTGTTATTTTTATTCAAACCCAATTAAAGCAATTCAACACCATCATCACCAAAACCCAACAAGAAATAGAGCTGCTGAAAGAATACAAAACTGCTTTGATTTCAGAAGTGGTGACAGGGAAAGTGGATGTGCGTGGGGAGGTTTTGGAAACGGGATCAGAGGGCCAATAATGCAGCACCATAATTTTTCGTTATTTTTAAGCAAACAATGTAGTATGCAAGCAATAAGACAATACGCGACGGTACATGACAACACCTTGATAATTCACTTGCCAGAAGGTTTGAATGAACAAAAAGTAGAAGTTATTGTACTGCCTGTTGAAGAGGATAAATCTTTCCAATCAGAAAAGCGCCCCTCTTTCAAAGGCAGGATACAAACTAAAATGACAGAAAGCGATATTGAAACTCAATTAAAAACACTTCGTGGCGAATGGGACAGACCTACCTTATAGATACGTCCTGTGTTATAAAGTACCTCAATGAAACACTTCCTGAAGAAAGTTATCAGGTTGTGAATGATATTTTTATAAAAGGGCTAACATCCATTTCTGTAATTACTCAAATAGAACTTTTGTCCTGGAAACAGCTTGATACTTCAGACATTGCTGTAATAAAAGAATTCATCGGATACTCTAACATTGTTCCATTAATTTTTCAAAAAATACTGACTTGAACCTTAATATTTTAAATGAACTAATTGAAGGTAAAATAAGTGTAACACCGGAAATAGCCCTTCTATTAGAATCTACTTTAGACATTCCCGCTAAATTCTGGATGGATTGTCAATCACAGTATGAATCGGATTTGACAAGGATAAAGGAATTAGAGAGCATTAAAGTCAGGGTTTTATAAAATAATTTAATTAAAATAGACATATGTCAGTCGGAAACTTCAGTACATCAAACCAAACCTATCGCATGTTGATGGGTAATGGTTTAATCTATACTGTTCCAAGATTTCAAAGAGATTATAGTTGGACCGACGAAGAGTGGGACGATCTGTGGAATGATATTGAAAATGTTCTTTCTGGAGATGTTGAACCCGCGCATTATATGGGTTATCTGGTGCTTCAGAGTACGGACAGCAAAAATTTTGATATCATAGATGGCCAGCAAAGATTAACAACCTTAAGTTTAATTATACTGGCTGTACTTTCAAACCTTAAAAAAATCATTGAAAAACAACAAGATCCAGAAAACAACCAAAGAAGAATGGATCAGTTAAGAGGCTCATTTATCGGCTATTTAGATCCTGTTACATTAATTGCAAAATCTAAATTAAACCTTAACAGAAATAATAATACTATTTTTCAAAACTATCTTGTCCCTTTGTTGCCCACTCCTAAAAGGAACCTGAAAGTGACAGAGCATCAAATGAGAAAAGCATTTGAATGGTTTGAGTCTAAGATAGGAGGCAGGTACAGAACAGGTGAAGAATTGGCGAAATTCATAGACCAGTTGTCTGAC
Organism: Cytophagales bacterium; assembly: GCA_025360395.1. Taxonomy (GTDB): domain Bacteria; phylum Bacteroidota; class Bacteroidia; order Cytophagales; family UBA9547; genus UBA9547. Next base: position 6,234 of record JANYCH010000148.1, read on the forward strand.
AAGTTATTTTTTACTGTCATTAATGTAAGTGATGATTTAAATGCTTATAAAGTTTTTGAGACATTAAACGCACGTGGTGTAAAACTTTCCTCAACCGATTTATTAAAAAACTATTTGTTTTCTGTAATACACAATCAAAATACAGATGATAGGGAATTGCAGGAACTTGATAATCGTTGGGAATCATTAGTCAGTAAGCTGGGAAGTGAAAGTTTTCCTGATTTTTTAAGATCTTTTTGGAATAGCCGTTATAAGTTTCTGCGCCATTCCGAGTTATTCAAAAGAATCCGAGATACCATCCGGGACCGGGAAAATGTTTTCAGGTTAATAAGAGATATGGAAGCAGATGTTGATCCATACGTAGCATTATCAAAACCTGAAGATGAAATATGGACACTGGAGCAACGTCCATATATTGCTGAATTAAGAATGTTCAATGTCCGCCAGGTATATCCTTTACTTTTGGCTGCTTATAGGAAACTGGAACCTAAGAATTTTACTGGCTTACTAAAGGCAAGCAGCATCATATCATTTCGTTACAATGTAATAGGCAACGGTCATACTAATGATCAGGAAAGGGTTTACACATCAGTCGCAGAAAAAATAAATAATTCAACTATTGACCTGAACGCTATATTATTTGAATTGAGAAACATTTATCCAAATAATGAACGATTCAAAACTAACTTCAGTGAAAAGCAATTAAAAACCTCTCAATCCAGGAACAAAAGGATTGTGAGGTATATTCTATTCGCTATCGAACAGCACGTTACCGGAATCGACTATGATTTTGATAGCACCAAGTATAATATTGAACATATATTGCCTGAGAACCCTGACGACAGTTGGTCAGGTATCACTGACCAGGATCAAGAACAATTGGTTTATCGACTGGGCAATATGACTATCATGAATGCGTCAGATAACAGAAGCATTGGCAATTTGGCATTTGATCAAAAGAAATCGGTGTTACAGGATAGTGAGTTTGAAATCACAAAAAAAGTGGCAATAGAAAACAGTGAGTGGAATTCTGAAAGAATTGCTGTAAGGCAGCGCTGGATGGCCAATCAGGCTGTAAGTATTTGGAAGATCAGTCAGCTGGAATCCTGAATGGCTAGGAAAAACTTAAAGACAATCCAAAAGCACCTAATCAAAGTTATTACACTACAGAAAAGGGAAAACAACTTTTGTAACTAGTAGAAGTGCAGTCAAAGTAGTTGCTAAAAAGTAACTAAGCAAGTAACTAAGTAACATTGTAACAAAAGAGAAGGCCGAATTAAAATGTTGCTAATACTTTAATTTCTAGTGCTTTAAGTAAATATAGATATAGTGGAGTTACATCTGTTTCAATTGGAATTCTATAGAAATAGTAACTAAGTAAGTAACTAAGTAACTAGTAACATAGTTACACATACTCATAAAATTGATACTCTTATAGATTATCATAATATAACAAATCATACAGATAGAACATTTTTAGCATGGCAAGCATCCACACAGAAACCACTTTTGAAGCAGCGATTGAAGAAGCATTATTAGAAAAAGGAGGTTATGTAAAAGGGCATTCAAAAGACTTTGATGCTGTTCTGGGTATTTTTCCTTCTTATGTTTTATCCTTTCTGGAAAATTCTCAACCTAAAGAATGGGCAAAAATTACCAACATTCATAAAGAAGATGTTGGCAATAAGGTAATCCAACGCCTGTTAAAGGAACTGGAACTGAGAGGAACACTGGATGTGTTGCGCAATGGCTTCACGGACTATGGAGTGAAATTTAAAATGGCCTATTTCAAACCCGAAAGCACTCTTAATCCGGAAGCTTCAGTACAATATGGCCTTAACCATCTTTCTGTAACCAGGCAATTGTTTTATGAAAAGGTTGGAAGAAATTCCCTGGATATGGTATTGTCCTTAAATGGTTTGCCGATAGCAACGATAGAACTTAAAAATCATTTTACAGGTCAGACTATTCAGAATGCACAAAAGCAATATGCCTATGACCGTGAACCTACAGAAGCCATTTTTCAATTCAAAAAGCGTTCGCTGGTTCATTTTGCATTAGATGCAGATGAATGCTCGATGACCACAAAGCTGGAAGGAAAGAAAACCCGTTACCTTCCTTTCAATTTAGGGAACGAAACAAATGGAGCCGGGAACCCAGTCAACCCAAACGGCTATAAAACTTCCTATCTCTGGGAAAACATCTGGGCAAAAGACAGTTTTCTGGATCTGGTTGGTAAGTTCCTGCATTTGAGCATTGAAGAATATGAATTCAATGGGGTAAAGAAGAAAAAAGAAACGATCATTTTTCCCCGGATGCATCAGATAAGTGTTGTGCGTCAGTTAAGTACAGATGCCAAGCAACATGGGGCAGGGAGAAACTATCTCATTCAGCATTCTGCCGGTTCCGGAAAGTCCAATTCTATTGCCTGGTTGTCTTACCGATTATCGAGCTTGCACAACGATAAAAATGAGCGGGTTTTTGATTCTGTCATTGTCATTACTGATAGAAAAGTACTGGATAATCAATTACAAAATACCATTTATCAGTTTGAGCATAAAGAAGGAGTAGTCCAGAAAATTGACAAAGATTCTACTCAGTTAGCCAACTCTTTAAGTTCCGGTTCAAATATTATCATTACCACACTGCAAAAATTTCCTTATGTGCTGGATAAAATCGGAGAACTTCCAAAAAGAAAGTATGCAGTAATTGTAGATGAAGCCCATTCATCGCAAGGAGGAGAAGCGACTAAAAAGATGAAAGAAGTACTTTCTGCCAAATCGCTGGACGAAGCAGAAAAGGAAGAAACATTTTCTGGCTTGGAGGAAGATGCCGAAGATGAAATAAGAAAATCAATGCAGGCAAGGGGCAAGCAGGATAATCTTAGTTTTTTTGCTTTTACCGCTACACCTAAAGCCAAAACTGTAGAAGTATTTGGAACAATTGGAAATGACGGGAAGCCTCGGGCCACACATATCTATTCTATGAAGCAGGCCATAGAAGAAGGATTTATACTTGATGTACTCAAGAACTACACAACGTATAAAACATACTTTAAACTTTCCAAAGAGATAGAAGACGATCCGAAAGTCAATAAGAAACAGGCAGCAAGGGCAATAGGAAGGTTTTTATCGTTTCATCCGCATAATCTTTCTCAAAAGACTGAAGTGATGGTGGAGCACTTTAAACAAATAGCTTCAAAGAAAATTGGCGGTTTGGCAAAAGCCATGGTGGTAACAAGTTCAAGGTTACACGCAGTTCGTTACAAAGAAGAATTTGATACTTATATAAAAGAGAACGGCTATAAAGATATCAAAACTATTGTGGCGTTTTCCGGAAAGGTAGTTTGTGATATGTATCCAGATGGTGCAACGGAAGTAGATCTGAATGGATTTAAAGAAAAGGAACTCCCAGGCAAGTTTGCAACCGACGAATATCAACTTTTACTGGTAGCTGACAAATATCAGACTGGTTTTGACCAGCCTCTGCTCCATACCATGTATGTAGATAAGAAGCTTTCAGGAGTTAAGGCAGTTCAAACACTGTCGAGATTGAACAGAATGGCAGCAGGAAAGGAAGATACATTTGTACTGGATTTTGCAAATGAAGCCGAAGATATTCGTTTGTCATTCCAACCTTATTATCAGGTAACTACAATTGAAGAAAATTCAGATCCCAATCACTTGTATGATCTGAAAGGTCAATTGGACAAAGCGCATATCATCTGGCAAACTGAAATTGATAATTTCAGTAATGTATTTTTTAAGTCTAAGAAAACTTTGTCGGTTTCAGAGCAAGGCAAATTAAATGCTTATGTAGACCCTGCTGTTCAGCGCTTTATGCAACTACCTGTTGAAAATTCTGAGCAGGATAAAGTAGGAAATGAATTAACTCAAGAGAACTTCAAACATGCGTTGCAAACCTTTGTTCGTTTCTATTCTTTTCTAACCCAAATTATGCCTTTTTCCGATCTTGAATTGGAGAAGTTCTTTACTTATGGAAGATTTTTGTTGAAGAAACTACCAAGAACAAATCAGGCAGACAGATTCAAATTAGGAGATGAAGTTTCATTGGAATACTACCGTTTACAAAAAATTGGGGAACAAAATGTTCTGATGGAAGAGCAGACGGAATATGGTTTGAAGTCAGGTGGAGAGGCTGGAATCAGAATGGATAAAGAAGATCTTGCTGCTTTATCTGAAATAATTGAAGTGTTGAATAAACGTTTTGCCACAGAATTTAATAATGCTGATAAATTATACTTTGATCAAATTGCAGAAGACATGATTCTAGACAAGAAACTTGCAGAACAGGCAAAAATGAATTCTGAAGATATGTTTAAATATGTTTTTGATGATGTTTATTTGGATAAAGCTATTGGACGGATGGAGCAAAATCAAGACATATTTACCAAGATGATGGACGATAAAGAGTTTGGAGATATCGTAAAGAAATATATTTTGAAAAGGGTGTATGATAGGTTGAGCCAGGCGGCATAAATTTATAGTATAGGCAAATAATTCGTAATATAAACACCGTCGTTCTTGAGTAAAGAACCAAAGACCGAACTTGCCTTGTTTGTTTACAAACAAATTGACCACCATTTGAGGCAATTTAATTCGTAAATTTTCTTGTAGTTGTATTTATTGTTTAGCCAAGAGTGGATCAAACTTTCTTAAAGCTGATTTTAAAGAATCACTTCTATATAAATTTAGGCATTCTGCAATGCCAAGTTTATGCCCAACTACACTTGAAAATCCAGGTTTATAGAGAAAAATAGATTCTATTATTTTTCTATATAAACCTGGATTTTCAAGTGTGGTAGGCCATAAACTTGGCATTGCAGAATGTTTAAATTTATATAGAAGTGATTCTTTAAAATTTGCTTTAAGGAAGTTTGATCCACTCTTGGTTAAACAATAAATACAACTACAAGAAAATTTACGAATTAAATTGCCTCAAATGGTGGTCAATTTGTTTGTAAACAAACAAGGCAAGTTCGGTC
>JANYCH010000159.1 GCA_025360395.1 Cytophagales bacterium
CCAAACGCCCTGTTGTGTTAATTCGGGAATGGCATTTCTACCTGTTTTTCCTATTAAATCTGTTTTCCCTATGAGATTATAATATAATGGGGTGGCCATTTCGTATATCAAATCCGGTCCTTTTAAAATGGCTATTGCCGCTGGTGCCTGCATTAGAACTGAAAACAGATACTCTCTTTGTTTGGTTATTTCAAATGTCCGGATTGCTACCTTTTCTTCCAGAAAATTATTGCTTTCAGATAATTCTTCATTTGAAGCTTGTAGTTCTTCCTGAAGGTTTTTTAGCTCCCTGTTTGTCTCAGTAAGCTCTATATTCAGATTCGTTAATTCTACTTGTATGGTTTTTATTTTAGTTACATCACGGGCAGTACCTATTATTTGTGTTACATTTTCGTTATTGTCCCTTTTAAGGACCATCCCTCTGGTATTGATCCATACCCAGTTTTTATTTACATCCTGCATCCTCATTTCATCCTCAAGGATTTCACCATCTTTTAGCAATAGATAGTTCTTAAACCGCTTCTCAAGGACTGAATGGTCGTCCGGATGTATAATTTTATTTATTTCAGACAGGTCTTTGAAATGGTCTTTTTTGTAACCTAACTGGATTGTTATTTCCTTATTGAAAAAAAGATATTGATTGGTAACAAGGTCAATTACATAAATAATATCAGGGGTGGATTCTGCGATCTGTGCAATAAAATGTTCTCGTTGCTGAAGTTTTTGCTCAGTTTCTTTTTTTGTTGTAATATCCTGGGTAATCCCCTTTACAATAGTTTCGCCTAAATCATTTACAGATCCATAGCCATGATCATAAAGGATTTTTTCCTTGCCGTTTTTAGTGGTTATCCTGAATTCTAAAGTATACTTTTCTTTTTTACTAATTGCTTTGTGAATGTTTTCTCTAAAGCTTAATAAATCAGTTGGGTTTATATATTGCTGTACATCTTCAGATGTAATCCCAAAGGGAAAATCATCCTTACAGAGGCCATAAATTGTAAATAATTGGTCTGACCAATATGTTTTTTTCGTGTTTAAATTGTATTCCCAATTGCCCAGGTTTGCCATAACCTGGGCATCTTTTAACTTGTTTTTATTTTCCAGGATCAATTCGTGCTTTATGTCAGAATATGTCTGTACTGCAAGGTTTAACTGGAAAGTATAAAAATCTTCGATCTCATCTACTATCTTCAAAATTACCTTGTAATCTGTAGTGTATAATGGAAGGAAAACCAACAAAGAATGTTTCCTTGTATTGTAAATAAGGGCTATATCTGCAGCATTCAAATTGTGTTTTGAAACCCCAGGAAGTTTATCTGCCTTCCAATCTTCCATTGACTGGAATATTTGAGGCACCGCTTTATCATTGATAATATCTAGAAAATACTTTCTGATAGTCTCAGTAGACATAGCAATGATCTCATCATCAGACAATTTAGAGAAAAATTTTAAAACAGGGAGATCTACTTCCCTGTTCCTTTTCAAATCCTCAACAACAAAAGAGTGCAGGTGATGTTCAAGTAAAAATTGGCAATACTCCTTTAATGTTTCAAGATATAGGTCTCCACTTAACATAGTTATCAAAAGCTGTAAAGTCTGTTATTTGATGAAACCTTAAGTGGGAGAGAGGTTTCTATTTATTAACTCAAAAATAATATTAAAAAGCTGGTTTTGTAATATTTACATAAATGTTATTTCCTTTTTTTGCTTTTAAAAGGTTTATCAATTTTACCTTCATTACTCAAAGATGGGCATGTATCACAGCCTTTTTTTGTTTGCGAATTGGGTTTTGAGGACTGGCATCCTGCAATGAGAACGGACATAACTAAGGTAATGATTAAGTTTTTCATTCTAAATAGCGATTTAGTAAAACTAAGAATTTTTGCGAAGTTGTTTTATTAATGCGTCCATATCCTTGGAATAAGGGGCTTCTGTATAAACGGGGGTACCATCTAAAGCAAAAAATCCCATTGAAAATGCATGTAATGCGACCCTGCTTATCAAAGGTTTTTCATCTGTATCCAGTTTTAAATTGAATTTCTTTTTAATTTCTGAAAGGTAAATGTCAGTGCCCCCGTATTGGTGGTCTGCAACAATAGGAAATTTCAGATATGTTAGGTGAACCCTGATCTGGTGCATGCGGCCCGTGATGGGCTCACATTGAATGAGGCTATGTTTTTTAAATACTTCCAGGGTATTGAATATGGTTTGTGCTTCTTTCCCTTCGGTGCGGTCAATTCGGACAACACCCGCATTTAAAGTATGCAATGGAGCATCAATTATTACTTCTTTAAGGTCTGCTACACCTGATACCAAGGCATGATAAACTTTATTAACCTCTCTGTGTTCCAGTTGCATGGCCAAATGCCGGTAAGATTCCGGGTTTTTAGCCAGCACTAAAATCCCAGAAGTTTCTTTATCCAGCCTATGGCAAGCTTGTGCGTCGGGCCAATATTCCTTTGCTAACCGTAAAATACCTTTTACTGTTTGGTCCCGATCGTCAAGTGTGGGGATACCATAAGGTTTATTGATGATAATGTAATCCTGATCTTCTCGTAGAATGCTTTCTTTAAAACTGTAATTCTTAGCCAATGTTGCTTGTTTTTAATTTGAATGCGAAAATTGTTCCTTTGCCAATCTTGCTTGTCACTGAAACCTTGGAGTTATGCGATTCTATTACTTTTTGAACAATAGAGAGGCCTAATCCTGTTCCTCCCTTTTCTTTAGACCTGCTTTTTTCAATCCTGTAGAATCTATCAAAAACCCTCGCAATGTGCTCAGGTGCAATTCCTGGCCCATCATCTTTTATTGTTATCTGTACATGGTCTTTGTCCCTTTCCAGGCCAACCCGTACTTCACCTTTTTCATTTCCGTATTTTATTGCATTATCAATGAGGTTCATGAATGCCTGTTTTATCCTGAATGGGTCAGCAAGTACAATTATATGTGGTTGGCCCGCATCTAAAATAAGTTTTATGCCCCTTTCGTCAGCCCTATCTTCCAGTTGTTCAAAAACTTCTTTTACCAAAAGGTTCAAATCAAATGTTTCCATTATCATTTTTAATTCTCCGGTTTCCATTTGGGACAATAAAATGATGTCTTGAACCAAAGCCTCAAGACCATCAAGGTTTTTGGCTGCTTTTCTTAAAAACTTTTCCCGGTTTACCTTATCATTTATCGCTCCATCTAAAAGTGTGTGAATAAAACCCTGTGCAGAAAAAATAGGGGTTTTTAATTCATGCGAAACGTCTGCCAGAAACTCCCTTCTGTAATTTTCCAGCTTTTTCAATTCATCTATTTCTTCTTCTTTCCTTGAAACAAAATTGAAAAGTTCCTGATTAATTTTACTGTAATGATCGCCACCAGTATTTTTGATTCTTTTTACGAATTGTTTAAAATCTTTCTTTTTAAGCTTTTCAAGCATTTTATAGAGCTTATTAATTTCTCTTAAAATAATAAACTCTAGCGTAAGAAATATAAATAGGAACGCAGTAAAAAAAGTAACAAGTGTGGTAGAAAGTATGGCCCTAATAGAAAGTATGTCTAGAAAAGCCAGATAACCTGCCATTGTAATGGCAATAATTGCGGCAAGAATTATTCCTGCAATTCGAGAATTAAAAAACATTCCCCGAATTTACGATTCAGATTTTTAAATAGTAAGTTATTAGCGAGTTTTATTGGGTTAAACAGTTGTAGGATCAAATTTATAGCCTACACCTTTTACAGTTTTTATAAAATCTTCCCCAACTTTTTCACGAACCTTTCTGATATGCACATCTACTGTCCTTGCCAGTACATCATCGAGATTGTATGAAATGTCCACTAATTGAAGTTCCTAAAATGACATGAGAAAGAAGAAAAATACAAAAGTGTTGTCAAGAAAACTCACTCTTGTCTCGCAGGACTTCTGAATTCTCTCAACGAGATTCTGCTCCTCCAGAGGTTTCGATTTTCTGTTTGAAGGAGTTGTTTTGAACTTGTGGGTTTTTGGTGTTAGTATTGATCTCAGGGAAGACTCTTGAGTTGGAGTTGTTGATGAAGTTGACATTCGTTGTTGGGTTAATTGAAGTGATTGAAAGTTGTACTAAGTTGAGAGTAAAATTCAGAGGGGGAGAAAGGAAGAAGAAAATCCGGTGAAAAGACCAGTCTGAGAAATTTTGGGGGAAATTTTAGGGGAAATTCTCTGTGTTTAAAATTATGAGACTAGAAATAAAGTAAAAAATGAATAAAAAGTG
>JANYCH010000197.1 GCA_025360395.1 Cytophagales bacterium
ATTGCCACTTCAACCTTTGTATAGCATTTTTGTAGGTCTGTAAAACTTTTGGCGAGATTTGTATTGTTATTGGGGCATCCATCGCCGATAGAACCGGATGGGCCACCAACAAGCCAACCTGGAATTGGATCTGCTATTCCATCAGCAGCAGAAACCCTGTGGTGGAAATTCATTACTTTTTTGCTTCCAAAACCTGTAACAAAAGAATAGCCGGTCGCATTCCTTCCTAAAATATAATCAACCTGGGATAATACAGCTTTGGCATAATCTATGTTCTTATTTATAAAATAAGCGTTTAACAAAATCATTCCCTCATTTGCTGCTTGCGAGTTGCTTCCCCAGGTAAAATCAGAATTGCCATTTACGCCCATTACCACTTTATAAGGTGAAGAATTTTTCTGATAGTTTGTAAACTTGTCGGCAAGTGTTACGAGTTTGTTAATAGCATTTGTACTGTCGGCCATGCCTTTGGCTGTCAGAATCTTTCTGTTAAAAACCAGGGAAAACAAACCCAATGTCCTGACGCTAGACCAGGTAGGTATACCATAACTTTGAGAATTATTGAATTTATAAAATGAATCATCTTTAGTCGCTAAATACAATTCATTCCCAGCCCATTCTAGTTCATCTGTTACATTTCCATCTCCATAGCCACCGGTTACAATAGCCGGATCTCCTCCCTGCATAGCAGGATTATTAAAATAGACGGTTGGATTCGCTAAGCCCCAGGCATATGCCTTTTTCGCTGCATCAAGACAGGTGTTCGCATAAACCAAATCAAAATCTTTATATAACCGATACGCAACTGCCATTACCGCAGCAAAATCACAAGCAGAACTAGTTGATTTTTGTACCACGTACCGGGTTTCTATGGCATCTGAAGGCATAATAAATGGATCAAAATCTGCATTGGTTTTTTTATTATAGATTCCACCATCATTCGGATCTTGCATTGTCAGCATCCAATCAAGGTTCCATTTAATTTCATCCAGAATATCAGGCATTTTGTTGTTGCTTTCAGGAATATTTAAATAAAGAGTATCATAATACTGCTTAAAATGTTCGTAGGAAGCAAGAAGCGAATAAGTGCTAATTCCCGAATTGACTATATAGCTGTTGTAATCGCCTGCATCGTACCAGCCTTTTGGAGTGGATAAAATTGTTCCGGCAGGTCTCTTAACCGATGCCGCAGCTGCATGAACAAATACTTCATTATCAGGATGCCCTTCAGCCCGGGACCAAATTCCTGCATATTTTGAATCTATTGCAGTTGAACTTCTGTTGTAATAAAAAGCTTTTATAATAGCCTTATTTAACGGTACAAAAACTTTTTCTTGAATTACAAATGGATAAGAATAACCAAGTCCATCAACTGCCAGTATATAATTTCCGGGAGCATTAAAATTTGAGAAATCTGCAGTTTTTACGTTTTCGCCCGATTGATCCCAAAGAACTGACGAACTTAAAGTCCCAGAAGAATAGACAGTGTTCTGATCCAAAGATTTTATTTTGTAAGTTGAAGCCGTTGAATTGATGATTGCCGCGATTTTTGGCCCATTATTGTAGAAACCAATCTGGTTGATCCTAATGTCTTTACTTTGCTGGGCAAGAACATTTACAATACTGCAAATGATAAAAGTAATTCGTAATGTATAATTCATTTTGCTATTAATTAGATATAACAAATCTAACAAATTATATTACGATAAGTAGATGAGTTCCGGTGAATATTTCTGGTTAGTTTATAAAGCAAAAATATTTTAACAGCTGTTTTTAATAATTAATGATATATTTGTTATTAGTTAAACCAAGGCACAGAATTTTACGTTAGTATAAATTATAACCTAAAATAGCATTTGAAAATAATTTTCCACATATTCTTTTTGACTTTTGCTTTTAGAGCCTATTGCCAGCCTCCTGTGGATAATAATGCACAGGTGAATGGTTTAGAAGCTATTTCATCTGTTGAAAGCAGTTTGAAAATATATCCAAATCCTGCCAAAAATATTCTGACAATTAACATGCGCTTACCTTCTGTTTCAAGTGCAAAAATTTCTTTGTATGATATGTTGGGTAATGAAGTTGAAGTTTTCGCAGATAATGTGAGCGGGATTTTTGAAAAGACCTTTGACATACATGCTGTTAGGACTGGAATTTATTTCATCAGGATTAATTATGAAAACGGACAAAGCACTATCGTACGAAAAATAATAGTGCAATAATATACTTTTACAACCACTGATTTCTAAATCCCCTGAAATTGGTTTATTCTTTCTTTTATCATTAATATTGCAATCAGAACCTATCTTTTTAAGATTTAGCATAATCCTATGGCCGAAGTTAAAGAAGTGGCAAAAGCCAATACAGATCAATACAAGAAATTTGGAAAAGATCAATACATGTTCTGGTACGAGAACATGCAAACGATCCGTAAGTTTGAAGAAAAGGCTGGTCAATTATATGGTCAACAAAAGATTAAAGGATTTTGTCATTTGTATATTGGACAGGAAGCCTGTGCTTCCGGTGCTGTTTCTGCATTAAGAAAAGGAGATAAATATATAACAACTTATCGCGACCACGGTATACCACTTGCCTTGGGAACTACTGCCAAATCTATTATGGCAGAGCTTTATGGTAAAGCAACGGGTTGTTCCAAAGGAAAAGGTGGTTCAATGCACATTTTTGATAAGGAAAATGGTTTTGTAGGAGGCCATGGTATTGTAGGTGGTCAAATCCCTTTAGGTGCCGGATTGGCATTTGCTGAAATGTATAATAAAACCGGTAATCTTTGTGTGACCTACATGGGAGATGGTGCCGTTCGTCAGGGAGCACTTCATGAAACCTTTAATATGGCTATGATGTGGAAAATCCCTGTAATTTTTGTTATTGAGAATAATGGTTATGCCATGGGAACCTCTGTTAAAAGGACTTCAAATGTAACAGAACTTTACACAATAGGTGAATCTTATGACATGCCTTCCTATGCAGTTGATGCAATGCGGGTCGAAGAAGTGCATGTAGCTATTGCAAGGGCTGCCGAAAGGGCTAGAAAAGGAGAGGGGCCAACATTGCTTGAATTTAAAACATATCGTTATAAAGGACATTCCATGTCAGATCCTGCAAAGTACAGGACAAAAGAAGAATTGGAATCATACAAATTGCAGGATCCAATTGAGCAAGTTAGAGAGGTGATTTTGAAAAATAAATACGCTTCAGCAGCTGACTTGGAAGCTATAGATGCGAAAATTAAGGTTGTAGTAGATGAATCAGTTAAGTTTGCTGAAGAGTCTCCTTTCCCTGATCCATCAGAAGCCTACAAAGATGTTTATGTTCAAACTGATTATCCATATAATATAGATTAGGTACAAGTTATATAAATAATTATTATTTAGGGCAGCCAAAAGCTGCCTTTTTTGTGTCTCAAGGAGAATGAATTAAAAAGGGGCTGTCCAAAAAGGGCAGCCCCTTTATTTTTTCCTAAAATATCTTTATTTTAGGATTATGAAAGCAAGACAAAATTTACACTTCAAGGAGTTAACTTCTAGTCAGGTGGTTTTGTTTCCCACCCATCTTGACGAGAAGATTTCAGCCAATCACCCAGTGCGTTTGGTGAGTCAGATAGTAGATCAACTTGATATTGAAGATATTATAGCTACCTACAAAGGTGGTGGTACAAGCAGTTTTCATCCCAGGATGATGATTAAAGTGCTGTTTTACAGTTACTTTAATAATATTTACTCTTGTCGGAATATAGCCCAGCTCCTCGAAGAGAACATTCATCTTATGTGGTTGTCGGGCAATAGCACACCGGACTTTCGGACAATAAATGACTTCAGAGGCAAAAGGCTTAAAGAGAAGATCCAGCGTCTTTTTGCAGATATAGTCCGCCTAATGGCAGATCTGGGATATGTAAGCCTGAACAAACAATTTATAGACGGTACTAAAATAGAGGCAGCATCTAACAAATATACTTTTGTATGGAAAGGTTCTGTAGAGAAAAACAAAGCTAAACTTGAAGAAAAGATCAAAAGCATTGTTACAGACATCGAAGAGAGCATCAAAACAGATAAGATTGAATTAAAGAACCAACCAGTTGAAAACAAGATTGATAGGGCACTATTGAAGGAAAAAATTGAGCAACTGAATAAACAAAGGGAAATGCTCTGCAAACCAGTGCAAAAGAAGTTGACCCAACTTCAAGAAGAGCATCTTCCCCGGCTGGAACGATATGATCAGGAGCTTAAGACCCTTGGGGAAAGGAACAGTTATTCCAAAACGGACCCCGACGCCACCTTTATGCGTATGAAAGAGGACCACATGATGAACGGTCAGCTCAAACCAGCATATAATGTACAGATAAGCACTGAAAATCAAATAATTACCAACTTCAGTCTTCACCAAAGGCCAGGGGATACGGCTACATTGATTTCACACCTGAACCAATTCCATGCCCACTACGGCAAACATTCCCAGCAGGTAATAGCAGATGCCGGATATGGGAGCGAACAGAACTATGAATACCTGCAAAAGAATGGTACAGAGGCATTTGTGAAGTATAATTATTTCCATAAAGAACAGAAGAAGGGTTTTAAGAAGGATTTATTCCATCCTGAAAACCTTTTTTACAATAAAGAAAAAGACTTTTATGTATGCCCCATGGGTCAGCAGATGCGCAAGGTGAAAGAGTCCACCAGAAAATCAGACTTGGGACACCAATCTCAAATATCTCATTATAAGGCTGTTAATTGCAATGACTGCCCACTACGAGGGCAATGCCATAAAGGTCGGGAAGATCGAATAATAGAGATAAACTACCGACTGAAAGAACTTAAAAGCCAAGCAAGGGAAAGACTGACCAGTGAAGAAGGGATTGCATTAAGAAAACAACGGGCGATAGAACCAGAATCAGTGTTTGGGCAATTAAAAAGCAACAGCAAGTACAATCGCTTTAGGATGTATGGCAAGGACAAAATAGAAATAGACCTGGGCTTAGCAGCAATAGCACATAATCTTAAGAAAATGGTTAAAAAGAAAGCTGAAAAAGCACCCAAAAACGGGTCTTTTTATTTATTCAACTTATACTTGCTAATTTTGATGATCAAAAATGACATTTCATACCTTCTCAAAGATCAATCATGTCTGATCTATAAAACATCTTCAAATTAAAAGAGGCTGCCCTTTTTGGACAGCCCCTTTTTT
>JANYCH010000250.1 GCA_025360395.1 Cytophagales bacterium
GTAAAACAGGTGCAAAGTGGCGCTGATGGTGATTTCGTCATTATGATTCCACCTAACGGCGAATTTATGCTGGTGGTTTCCTATAAAGATTGTAATCCTAAAAAATTCCAGGTACCTGAGATTCTCTCACACTATTTTTGAAGACTGGTAATTGCTGTTCTTCGTTAAAATACTTAAAAATAGCTGAGTCATAATGACTTGACATATCAAAAGCTTTGGCGGCAAATGATTTCCGGTCGCTTAATTCAGTTGAGCATTTTTTCTGTTCCAGCAAAGCAGCTAAATCAGCATATTGTTCACGAGAAGAAACAATTAGAACATCTTTGAAATTTTTAGCACCGGCACGGATCAAAGAAATACCACCGATATCAATCTTTTCAATAATATCCTGTTCAGAGGCTGACGTATTCGCCACTGTTTCTTCAAAAGGGTACAAGTCCACAATCACAAGATCAATTGGCGGAATATTATGCTGAACTACCTGTTTTTGATCACTTTCATTGTCGCGCCTATAAAGTATTCCCCCAAAAATCTGAGGCTGAAGGGTTTTGACACGACCACCTAATATTTCCGGAAAACCGGTAACATCATCCACTGAAGTAACTTTTATGTTTAACTCCTCAATAAATTTTTGAGTGCCTCCTGTAGAATATATCTTTACTCCATGTTCATTAAGTAATTTCACAATTCTATCAAGGCCTTCTTTATAATATACTGATATTAAAGCAGATTCAATCTTTTTAAGAGACATATTGGGAGGGAGTTTTTTTGAAAGCAAGTTGCAAATTAAGCAAAATTGTACCTTAATTTTCAAATAAATGTGATTGTTGCAACAAATGAAACTTACCTGAAATCAATTCTTATTTTTACAGTAAATTCTATTTAAATATGATGTTAGAAAATTTATTAAACCTGGTAAAAGAGAACACCCAGACTGATATTGTAAATAATCCGGCGGTTCCTGATAAGTTTAACGGAGATGCAATACAGGAAACATCAAGTCATATTATAGATGGTTTAAAAAGCCAGTTAAGTTCTGGAAATATGGGCGGGCTGATGGGATTATTAAATGGTGGTGGACAAAATGTAGCAACCAATCCTATTGTAGGTCAGATAATATCATCATTGGCAGGATCCTTTGCATCAAAATTTGGGCTAAGTGAATCTCAGGCACAAGGAATAGCTTCAAATGTTGTGACCAAGGTAATGTCCCAACTAATAAACAAGGTCAATGATCCCAACGACAATAGTTTTGATCTTTCAAGTATGTCCAAAGAATTAGGCGGTGGAGGTATTGGTGGAATGCTGGGTGGCGTTTTTGGAAACCTTTTTAAATAATCTAAACAAAGCCAGGTAATTCTTTTTGCCTGGCTTTGTTGTAATGTTCTTGTATAACTTAAAATGTTCAGATAATCACAGATATGAAAGACATTGCTCAATTTGACGACTATGTTTCTATTGAAAAGCCTTCTCTGTGAATATATCAGGCTGAAATTTAAAATGAATTATGTGAGGCAGAAGCATATTGCTAAAACCGGTCACCTACAACCACTTTCTTTTTTAAGTGTTTGATATTTCCTTCACTGTCTGCTATTTCTATCCAAATAATATAATGTCCCATAGGTACCAGTTTATTTGAATCATCAGAACCATCCCATTGGATAGAAGTGGCTGTTGATGCGTAGCTATTTCTTTCAAGATGCTTAACAGTCCTGCCTGTAATATCAAAAATCTGAATATTCCGCAGACTTCCGGGTTTATCGGTTTTTAGCCTGATAATCATCAAATCGTTGTCTCCATCCTGGTTTGGGGTAATCAGGGTCGGAGTAATTTCTACTATATCTTCCAATACTGTCAGGGTTAGATTCTGAGAATTTACATAACCTGGCGTTGCGTAACCGGCTTCTTTTGAGGCAGAAGTCCAGGAACTCGGATCAGCCGTGGCCAGGTTTGGATTTATTTTTTCCAGTGAAACACCTTGTTTGTTGTTGATAAATGGGGAATGCATAGTTTGGTTATAATCCAACCTATCCATGATTTCATCTTTCGGGCTTAAAAGAAAAGCTGTTCCCTGATCGTCGTAAAATGTAGGCAGGGTTTTAACCTCAATAATCCTCTCTGCCTGAGATTTTATATATGTATTTAGGATATTTTGCTTGTTTACAGTAAAGGCCAGGTATTGCTTTGGCCTTAATAAAAACGAGGTACTCAATGTTATTTTATTGGCTGCAGTGTCATTTTTCAGGTTTGCAAATTTCCATCCCTTTAAATCAATTATCCTATCTGAAGCATTGTATATCTCAACGAAATCTGCTCCATAGGGATATGGGTTAAATAACAGTTCATTCAATAACAAATCGCCCTTTTGGGCAATATCTGCTGTTACAAAAGTTGTGGACAATTCGGTAGAATTTCCCGGACAATCCTTGACCTTCATCATTTTAACCTGGTATTCTATGTTTTTTGACAAAGGGGTATCAAATGTTATTGCAAGTTGCTCAAGACTATCCTTTTGCCAGTTTAGTTTATTAATCGAAAGCACCGGTTGAAATATAAAATTCGGTATAACATATGAAGCACTGTCTAATATCTCATTGAATATTATTCTGATGCTGTATTCATTTGAAACACTAATATCCCGGATAGTTGGCAAAAGGGAATCTTTAATAGTTTGAAACACTGAATTGACAGAACCCGGAGTACCGCCTGTCATACTATTAGACGCAGACCAGTTATTCTTCCCGAGACATATATTGTTAGGGTCTATAATTTCTAGAGAATACCCTCCATCATCTTTTGAAGTATTATTATACCATGTTTGCTTGTAATTAACCCGGTCAATAAGTTCTGAATGAGGATTTAAAAGCTTTATATCATCCTCAGTGTTATTCAGGCTTGGAATATTTGCCAAAGCCAAAGTATTGCCAAATGAAGCAAAATCTGGTAAGTCAGTATTTTTACAGATTATCAGATAAGACTTGGGAAGAAAAAGATAAGAGGGAAGTTTCGATGAAGTAGATGGATCCGAGAGCGTGAATCCGGCCAGATCGATCGTTTTATCAGAATTATTAAAGATTTCAATAAACTCTTTTTCTGGAAGGCCAGCAGAGGGTACCGGGTCGATAAGAAATTCAGAAAATACAATATCCTTGTACTTAGCTACAGCAGGAACGAAATAAGCAATTTCCCCATTCAGTTGTTTTTGAATGGTATTTCCATTCCTGTCTTTGACAATTTTAGCAATAAATACATAAAGTCCAGAAGTTGAGATATTATCCTTCAATATAACCTCTATTTTTTCTCCACCAGGACTAAAAAATAAAACAGAGTCTATAGCCAAAGATCTTCCTAATCTGTCATACAGTTCGATGTTGCTTTTACTTCTAACCCAAGAGCTATCCAACGGTTCATCGAATGTCACTGTAAAAGCCTTATTTCCAACAAAACTCTGGCTAACCAATGCTGGGGGAGTTGTATCCTTTACAATTCCAGAAACTTTTATATCATCAAAGTAATGCTTTTGAAAAAAACTTGCTGTAGACTGGTATATTGAGAGCCCAAACCAGGAAGAAGATGTGATTGAAGAATCACTGACTGGTCCTAGCTTTTCCTTAACTCCGGTAGCATCATAATTGACCGACCATTTATAATTATTGTCGCAGGCAACTTTAAGCTTAATATTATTGGTGCTTTTATTCAACAATCCATCAGTTCCATCAAGAAGCAAAGTGTTCGTACCATTTATTTTTTTGTAAAAGCATATTTCATCTTTTGTATTCCCTATCCGGATAAAAAATCCGCTTAATGTGGTTGATAAAAGGTTGCTGTCAGAAGCAGTAAGATAAACATCAACAAAATTGGCGCTTGACGGATTGAAAGGCAGATCCACATTTATGGACCATTCAGTATTCTTTAATAAGGCAGATGATGTGCAGAGATAAAATTTTGAATTAATTTCAGCTTTGGCTGACCTTAGTTTTTGGTTTTCAACACTGAATGAAGAAACATTTCCATACCAGGTTGGATTAAGGTTTATATCATTGTCGGCAAAAGATTCTTCAACTTGTCCTAAACCAAACAAAGGGACAAAAAACATTAAGATTAAAAATATTTTTCTCATTACTATGGTTAATAAACCACAATGATAATATAAAAAATATAACATTAATACAGCACAGACAAGATTTTTAATTTCAGAACATTATTGAATATTCTTCCAATTAATAAAGAATACAAATCTAATTCTTATCTTTGCGTTCTTCTATCAAGTTCAAATAATATGAAACAATTGGCAAATGCGTCTATCATAACACGAGATGTTATTGATTTAGCTCATGAAACTAAAAACGTATACGAATCTATAGCGATCATTTCAAAAAGGGCCAGACAGGTTTCTACAAAAATGAAAGAAGAACTTAGCCAGAAACTTTCTGAGTTCGCCACAAAAGAAGACAATCTTGAAGAAATCTTCGAAAACCGCGAGCAAATAGAAATTTCAAAATACTATGAGCGTATGCCAAAACCATCTATGATGGCTTTAGAGGAATTTATAGAAGGAAAGGTATACTTTCGCAAGCCTGACGAAGAGGTCTTGTAATTATGATGCTGAAAGGTAAAAAAATCCTTTTGGGCATAACAGGAAGTATTGCTGCTTATAAGTCAACACTTCTGATAAGAGAATTAATAAAACATGGAGCCGAAGTGAAGGTAATTGCTACCACTTCGGCTCTTACTTTTGTTACCCCATTAACACTTTCAACCTTATCTAAAAACCCCGTTTATTCAGATTTCAGTAATGAGGAAACAGGCGAATGGGCAAATCATGTGGAATTAGGGGCATGGGCAGATCTTTTTGTAATTGCCCCGGCAAGTGCCAATACAATCGCCAAAATGTCTCATGGATTGTGCGATAATCTTTTAATGGCTACATATCTTTCTGCTAAATGTCCCGTAGTAGTCGCACCGGCGATGGATCTAGATATGTACCTTCACCCCTCCTTCCTGGAAAATCTTAAAAAGCTGAGGTCTTTTGGGAACAAAGTAATAGAAGCTACAGAGGGTGAGCTTGCAAGCGGCCTGTTTGGCCAGGGACGAATGGAAGAACCGGAAAAAATCGCAAAACAAATATCATCTTTCTTCTTAAAATCCCTTCCTCTAAAAGATAAAATAGCCGTGGTAACTGCCGGCCCAACATTTGAAGCACTTGATCCGGTAAGGTTTATTGGGAACTATTCAAGCGGAAAGATGGGTTATGCAATTGCAGAAAGCCTCCATGAAAAAGGTGCTAAAGTCTACCTGGTAAGTGGACCTTCTTCTCTAAAAATTGGGCAATCCGCCATCACGGTTCAAAATGTGACCTCAGCAGATGAAATGTTTAATGCAACACAGGCATTGTTTGATAAAGCAGATATAGTAGTGTTTTCTGCTGCAGTTGCAGATTATAAACCTGAAATAAAAGAAACCCAAAAAATAAAAAAGAAAGAAGAAACGTTTAATCTAAAACTGGTTAAAACAAAAGACATAGCCAAAGAACTAGGCCAAAAGAAACACGCAGGACAGATCCTGGTTGGTTTTGCCCTGGAAACAAACAATGAAGAGCAAAATGCCCTTATTAAATTAAAATCCAAGAATTTAGACTTTATAGTGCTGAATTCTATGAACGATGCAGGCGCCGGTTTCCAACATGATACTAATAAAATCACCATTCTTGATAAGAATAATCAGGTAACTAGTTTTGAAATAAAAAACAAAACAGAAGTTGCTGAAGATATAGTCACCAAAATATTAGAATTTATATCATGAAAAAGTCCCTTGCCTTTTGCATGCTTTTGATAACTTATTTCTTTTGCCCTGCACAAGAAATGAAATTCAATGTGTTTATAGATTCTGAACAAATAAAAGAATCAGGAACGGGTAGCTACACAGATAAAACATATTTTAAAGATATGCAGCAGCAGTTCACTCTTTTCCTTAATAACACAAAATGGTCTAAATTAACCTTCAAACCAGAGGAACGTATTTCCTGCAATTTATATATCACCATAAGAGAAGTTCCTGCAGTTAACCAATTCAAAGGAACGGCTCAATTTCAATCTTCCAGGCCAATTTATGGCTCATCTTATGAGACTATAATAGTAGATTTTATTGATACTTATTTTGAATTTGAGTATACAGCAGGGCAGCAAATGATTTATAATGACAACCAATATACTTCAAATCTTACTTCCTTATTGGCATTTTATGCCTATACCGGCTTGGCAATGGATTTCGACAGTTATGGATTTCTTGGAGGAAACCCTTTCCTGGAAAAAGCGCTCGAAGTAATTAATACAGCGCAACAGTCGCCAAATAAAGGATGGAAAGCCTTGGATGGACAAAATGTGCGTTATTGGCTAAATGAAAATCAGAATAATCAGCAATTGGTGTCGTTTCGGGAAGCAATCTACGAATACCACCGTTTAGGATTAGATAATTTCAGTGTGAATGCCGACAGCGCAAGAACACATATACTTGCTTCCTTAGGAAAAATAAAAAAAACTTATGATTTCAGGCCAACCAGTGTAATGGTCAAATCTTATTTTAATGGTAAGTGGGATGAACTGATAAAAATATTCCAGCAAGGCACTCCTGAACAGAAACAACAAGCTTACGACCTTCTGAGGACGATAGACGCTACCCATTCGGACAAATACCAAAAGATTATTTCAGGTTAGCGTTTGACTTTATTTTTCCGAAATTCGTACATTGAATTTCGTTTGACCCTATTTAAAACAAAAACATTTTTTGCTCTTGCCTGTTATTTTTTACTGGCCATGATCCCTGTGTTTTCTTTTGCCCAACACAAAAAGAAAATCAACTGGTATGACAAAGAAAAAACCAAAATACACGTTAACTATCATGTATTGGCCAATAAGCCACATATAATAGATAGTCTGTACGAAGAATATTTCCCAAATGGACAATTAAGGTCTAAGGGATTATATAAAATGAACAAACCTGTGGGCCAATGGGAATACTTCTATGAAAATGGCTTTGTCCGTATGAAAGGCGAAATTCAAAACTTCAAAAACCAGGGCCGGTGGGTTTATTTCCATGAGAATGGAGAAAAATACATGGAAGGCCAACTGGTTAATGGTATAAAAAACGGGGATTGGATAATCTATTTCGACAATGGTAAAATAAAATCAAAAGGAAAATATGCGATGGGCCATCCTGTTGGCCCCTGGGTTTATTATTATGAAGACGGCTCGCCCAAAGCCGAAACCAGTTACGATAAAGGTAAAGGTCTTTACCGGGAATTTTACAAATCTGGCCAGCAGAAGATGGAAGGAATACTGGTTGATGGAAAAAGCGACAGTACTTGGAATTACTTTCATGAGAATGGAAAGTTAAAAGCGACTGGAACTGAAAAAAATGGGCTAAAAGATGGTTTCTGGAAATATTTCCACGACAATGGTCTGATTGCCAATGAAGGGCTGTATTTAGATGGTATCCCTTTTGGAAATTGGCGTTATTACCATGAAAACGGAGCCTTGAGCATGGAAGGTTCTCATAAAAATGGAGAAAAGGATGGGTTCTGGAAGCTTTATTACCCAACTGGTGAGTTCAAAGCTGAAACCCAATTTACAATGGGAGAAGGACCTTATAAAGAATATTATGAAAGCGGGAAACTAAAAGTGACTGGCTTTATCAAAAAAGGATTAAACGAAGGGTCTTGGGTCTACTATTTTGAAGATGGAAACATAGAAGGGAAATGCCAGTTCCAAAATGGTGAAGGAAATTTTACAGGTTATTATCCTAATGGGAAGGTGAAAATGGAAGGCAAAATTCAGGACGGTGTGAAAACCGGGGTTTGGAAATTGTATAAACCTCAAGGTGAACTGGCCGGATATTACAAAACTTTTTACGAGGACAAGCAGGCGAAATTTATTCCGATAGAGCAGGAGGAAGATACCTTAAAAAAGGCCATAAAAACGGATTCTGTTATGGCAAATAAGAAAACGGACAATGACGGAAAAAGCTCCACTTTTAAGCGCCGGCGGCAATCTAAAATAAGGTATTTCAGACCTAAAATGAATGAATATAAGGCCCTGATTATAGGTACAAATCCTCTGGCAGTATTGGTTTACAGGCAACTGCCTATCTATTTTGAATACATTATTGAAGAAAGGATTGGCCTACAATTCATTTACCTGTATTACAAAAACCCATTCTTTGGGAATGCCAATAAATTTCCGGAAAGGATTGTTTCTTATACCGGCCATGGTTTTGAACTGATGCAAAAGTTTTACCATAAAAATAACGGGCTTGGGAGTTTATATTTTGGACAAAGCCTCAGATATAAATCAGTTAATTTCAATACCAACGTTAATGATACTTTGGCGGCTTCTGGAAGGGTATTTAATTATAACTTAAGACAGGTATCAATAGAATACTCCGTTATTGGTGGAAACCGTATTTTTATTAACGGCAGGGGTGATAAACCAGGTTGGTCAATCGATATTTTTGTCGGATTAGGAGTTGGAAAATTAAATAATAAATTCAATTCGGGAATTGGCTATTTCGACCCTGAGAAGATATTTGAAGATATTCCCCGTAAAGAAATTTATTTCTTTGGAAAACTAGGAGTTTCATTAGGGTATATGTTTTAGTAACCGCAATTGTTTATGTTCGATAAAATCAATTATCGTAGTCTCCATCCCAGGGATCACCGAAAGATAAAATAGAACTAGGTTCAAGATCAACAGTTTGATCTTCCGGGTTTCTGATAAGTCCAAATGTAAAGCCATCAATCACCGATTTAAAAGGCTTAATTTCTATACTTCTATAAGTTACTTTACCCAATTCAAGCACCATTTCTTCTAGTTTTTTCCTGGTAATAGCTTCACTGGTTTCAAAACTTGTTCCGGCATAATAGTGGTTGGTTTTTATCAGGTTTCCGTTATCGTCAAAAACAAAAAGGACCACATATTCTTTCCTGTGTTTTTTCCAGTCTAATGACGGCACTCCATTAGGAAAAACATAAGCCTCATAACCAAAGAACTGGAAGCCATCTTTGGTATGACCTACAAAGTGTGTAAAGTCGTCCTTTTTTCTTTTTATCGGGATTAATTCAGGAATAGCCATGAAGAAGATTTCCCAAAGTTACAAAGATGTGCCGTTTTGTAACTGGCAAGCTTTTAAAATACCAGAGCTTTTGCCTTTTCTATTACTTCCTGATAATAATTAACATACAAAGGAAGAATATTTTTTAACTCAAATACCTTCGCCCTTTTCAGTGCCTCTTGTTTGAACCGGTCATGATTTGCCGGATCTAAAACGATCAAAGCATTTTTAGCCATGTCATCAATATCACCTACATTGCTTAAGAAACCAGTAACACCATTCACATTAATTTCTGGCAAACCTCCTGTATTAGAAGATATTACCGGAACCTCGCATGCCATGGCCTCTAAAGCTGCCAGCCCAAAACTTTCTTTTTCAGAAGGCAATAAAAATAAATCAGCAAGTGACAATACCTCTTCAACAGCATCTAGTTTTCCCAGAAAACGAACGTCTTCATTTATTTTCAAGTCACGGCAAAGTCCTTCTATTTTTTGTCTTTCAGGCCCATCTCCTACCAGCAGAAGTTTTACTTTAATATGCTGTCTCACTTTTTCAAAAACATACACTACATCCTCAATCCTTTTTACTTTTCTGAAGTTTGAAATATGTACCAGCAATTTTTCTCCGTTGGGGCAAATGGCAGTTTTAAAATGGTCTTTCTTTTGCCTTGAAAACCTGGTAAGATCCACAAAATTCGGAATCACCCTGATTTGGTTTGTTATGGGGAAAAGTTTATAAGTGTCGTTTTTCAAATCTTCCGAGACAGCTGTAACCCCATCGGATTCATTGATACTGAAAGTAACAACAGGCTCGAAAGAGGCATCTTTACCAACCAGCGTTATGTCAGTACCGTGAAGGGTAGTGATAAAAGGGATGTAAATATTCTCCTTTAATAATATTTGCCTGGCCATATAAGCAGCAGACGCATGAGGAATTGCATAGTGAACATGTAACAGGTCAAGGCCTTCTCTTTTGACGACATCAACCATTTTGCTTGCCAATACCAATTCGTAAGGAGTGTATTCAAACAATGGATAGGTTGAAATGCTTACCTCATGATAAAATATATTCTGGTTGTAAAAGTCAAGTCTTGCTGGTTGGTTATAGGTTATAAAATGAACCTGGTGACCATTCTCTGCTAATGCTTTACCCAATTCTGTTGCTACCACACCACTTCCACCAAAAGTTGGGTAACAAACAATTCCTATTTTCATATTTAAGATGCTAAAAAGTATCCAGTTTAATCCTTAACAGAATTCAACATAAATAACGTTCGGATTTATAACTATAAACCTATTAAAATGTTAAATAATCTCTCAGGTTAATATTTTTTAATTTTAAAACTGCCATAACAGTCATCAAAAATCGGGAAACAGAAAATATTTTACGTCATTAGAGTTTGTTTCCAAAATTATGTCCTTTTCTTCCCTTGGCTTATCAGCAGACTTACTGAAAAATATTGAAATTCAAAAATATACCCAACCCTATCCAATTCAGGTTGAAGCCATTCCAATAATATTAAAAGGGCTGGATTTATTGGCACTGGCTCAAACGGGCTCTGGGAAAACCGCAAGTTTTGTTCTGCCAATCCTTCAAAATTTACAGCACCAAAAGGCTTCTTTACCAAGACATATTAAAGTTTTGGTCTTGGTTCCTACCCGAGAACTGGCAATGCAGGTTGCAGAAGTATTTGATTCCTTCAGCATGAATCTGCCAACCAGGTTAAAAACACTTGCAGTTTTCGGCGGAGTAAACATTAATATTCAAGTAGATGCCTTACAAAAATGTGAAATATTGGTTGCTACCCCCGGCAGATTGCTTGACCTGATGGCATCGCGAAGTGTTTTTCTCTCAGAAGTTGAAGTGCTGGTTTTGGACGAAGCTGACAAAATGCTCAACCTTGGTTTCAAAGATGAAATGAACGATATCTTTTTTCACCTTCCTAAAAAGAGGCAAAACCTTCTTTTCTCTGCCACATTAAATGACAATGTTGACCTGCTCAAATCGATACTGCTTCATGAACCTGTTAAAATAGAAATTGAAGCAAAAAGACAAAATCTTGACCTGATTAATCAGTCTGCGTATCTTACAACAGAAGAAAGGAAGGGAGTTTTATTGAGGTATTTAATTAAAACCAAAAATTTCAAACAAGTGCTGGTCTTTACATCATCAACAAGAAAGGCAGACAATGTGGTAGAAAAGCTAAATAAAAATGGGATTCAGGCTGCTGCAATACATGGGGATAAAAGCCAGGCTATCAGGACAGATTCTCTCCGAAAGTTTAAAGGAGGAGAAATCAGGGTTTTAGTCGCAACAGATCTGGTTTCCAGGGGCATCGATATTCAGGAACTTCCTGTAGTTATTAATTATGAATTGCCACGTTCTCCTACAGATTATGTTCACCGGATTGGGCGTACCGGAAGGGCCGAATCAAAAGGTGAAGCCATTACTTTATTAACAATTGATGATGAACATCATTTCAAAATCATCCAGAAAAAAATGGGCAAAAAAGTAGAAATGATTGAAAGTAACGACATTAACCTTCATGGGTTTTAAAACTATTCATTTATTAGCTTCTTGGTACGATTTCAATAGATAGAAACAGATAAATTAAAATAAACATTAAACAAATTGACTATTCCTCAGATTAACGAAAGAAGTGCAGGAATATTGCTGCACATTACTTCTTTGCCATCTCCTTTTGGAATGGGAGATTTAGGTGAAGAGGCCTATAAATTTGCCCGCTTTTTGGCTAAAAGCAACCAGAAGTGGTGGCAGATCTTACCCTTAAACCCAACGGATAAGGGAGAATTCCCCTCGCCATACAGTTCAAATTCAAGTATGGCAGGTAACACCCAGCTTATCAGCCCTGAGTTGCTGGCAGATGAAGGATTGCTTGATATTTTGGAATTGCCACAATATTACTTACCTGTAAAAAGCAAAGCAGATTTTAATGAAGCCAGAAGGTTAAAAGAAATCCTTTTTGATAAAGCTTATCAGAATTTTCTGGAGGAGGACCACTTTGTAAGGGAGCAGGAATATGAATTATTCTGCAAAAATGAGAATTACTGGTTACATGATTATGCACTTTATGTAAGCCTTAAAAATGAATTTAATGGCTATTCATGGCATCATTGGCCGGAAGATTTAAAGGGAAGGAACAAGAAAGCAATGGAAAAGTTTCTGGCTTTTCACAAAAAAGAAGTTGATAAAATAAAATGGTTACAATGGGTATTTTTTCGCCAATGGAAAAACCTGAGAACTTATTGTAATAAGCTGAATGTCCATTTTTTTGGAGACCTTCCGTTTTATGTTAGTCACGATTCTGCGGACGTTTGGGCAAATCCGGAAATATTCAGTCTTGATAAAAATGGCGATCCAACATTCGTTGCCGGATGCCCACCAGATTACTTCAGTGAAGAAGGCCAAAGATGGGGTATGCCAATATTTCGTTGGGATGTTTTAAAAAAACAAAATTATGATTGGTGGATAAAACGTCTCAAAAAAAACATGGAATTGTATGACCTGTTGAGACTTGACCATTTTATGGCCTTCAGCAGGTATTGGAATATTGATGCTACAGAACCAACTGCAAAAAATGGCTCATGGGTTGATGGGCCAGGTGAAGATTTCTTTAACAAATTGAAAGTGGCATTCGGAAGCCTTCCATTTGTTGCTGAAGATTTGGGTGATTGTGACGAAAACGTTTATAAATTAAGAGATAGTTTTGGTTTGCCAGGTATGAAAATCCTTCAATTTGGATTTGGGGGCGGAGAATCTGATGCTATACACAAACCACATCATTTGAGCTACAACTTTATTGTATATGCCGGTAACCATGACAATAATACTACCAGGGGATGGTATGCCAGAGAGGCTGGAAAACACGACCATAAAAGGTTGAAAAAATATACGGGCATTCGTGTAACTGAAAAAAACGTTTCAGATGTTTTAGGCAAATTAGCATATTCATCTGTTTGTAAAATTGCTATTCTCACAATGCAGGATATATTAGGCTTGAATGAAACCTATAGAATGAATACTCCAGGCACAATGGAGAACAACTGGACCTGGAGGTTGGAAACTGAGCAAATAACCAAGTCTATCCAAAGAAAACTGAAAGAATGGACAAAACTTTACGACAGAAAAAGTGCTGTAAAAAAGTAAATCCGGTAATATGCACTTAACTTTTAATAGATGAAATCAATTACAGAATCAGATTCTCATTACAACAACCTGGAACAAATGTCGCTCCGGGACATTTTGAACAACATCAACAACGAAGATAAAACAGTTCCAATTGCAGTTGAAAATGCAATCCCGCAGATAGAATCACTTGCGGATGTAATTGTTGAAAAAATGAAAAGTGGTGGAAGGCTCTTTTACATTGGTGCAGGTACCAGTGGAAGGCTAGGTATTGTAGATGCGTCTGAATGTCCTCCTACTTTTGGTGTTCCGCAAGGAATGGTCGTAGGGATAATAGCAGGAGGTGATTCTGCCATAAGAAAAGCAGTAGAATTTGCTGAAGACGATGAAAATCAAGCCTGGAAGGATTTACTCGAATATAAAATTACTGCAAAAGACGTTTTGGTTGGTATTGCAGCTTCCGGACGTACACCTTATGTTATTGGTGGGGTAAAAATTGCTAAAGAAAATGGCATAGTCACTGGTTGTGTGGTTTGCAACCCTGGTTCGGCTTTGGCAAAAGAAGTAGACTTCCCGGTAGAAGTTGTCGTAGGGCCAGAATTTTTGACGGGAAGTACAAGGTTGAAAGCCGGAACCGCCCAAAAGTTGGTTTTAAATATGCTCACCACTTCCGCAAT
Source organism: Cytophagales bacterium (assembly GCA_025360395.1). Lineage (GTDB taxonomy): Bacteria > Bacteroidota > Bacteroidia > Cytophagales > UBA9547 > UBA9547. The sequence goes on from JANYCH010000250.1 coordinate 13,929, forward strand.
GATCAAACTTGGCAAAGTAAAAGGCAATAAAATGGTAGACATGCAGCTTTCCAATCTTAAACTTGTAGACAGAGGAGTTAGGATGATCATGGAAGCAATACCTGTAGATTATGAAGAAGCTAAAAGGCTTCTCGAAAAAAACGGGTCGGTGCGGAATGCAGTTGAAGCACATAAACAATTATAAAAAAGGGACATCAGGGATATCCTCTTGTCCCTTTTTATAAGAAAATAGTTTAGGGATTAACTAAACTGTATCCATAAAGTTTTTCTCGACCTTATTGAAAAGAATAACGCCGATAAAAAGTACTACAAGTGTAAAAACTGTACTGTAACCAATATACCACCACTCCATTGTTCCCTGGCCAAGTACAGAATACCTGAAAGTTTCGACAATTCCTGTCATAGGGTTCATAAGGACATATTTTTTATACTTTTCCGGCAAAACTGATAATGGGTAAACCACCGGAGTAGCGTACATTAATAATTGCACTCCAAAACTTACAAGGAATTTTAAATCCCGGTATTTAGTTGTGAGAGAAGAAACTATAATCCCCAAAGCCAAGCCTAACAAGGCCATCAGTAAAATCAGATAAGGCAGTAGAAGAATGTACGAATTGATATGTACATCAGAACCTTTTGCAAAAAAATAAACATAAACCACTGCAAAAAGACCTAATTGAATGAAGAAAGAAACCAACCCGGAAATAACATTAGAAATTGGCACTGTCAACCTGGGAAAATATACTTTACCAAATATAGCAGCATTGGAAACAAATGTATCAGCAGTTTTATTCAAACAGGAAGCAAAATAATTCCACATCATTATACCTGACATGTAAAATAATGGCTGAGGTATACCATCAGTAGGGATTTTTGCAATCCCTCCAAAAATTATCATATAAGTAAATGTTGTGATAACAGGCTGAATCAGAAACCATAATGGCCCCAGGATGGTTTGTTTATATTGAGACACAAAATCCCGCTTTACAAACATATAAATCAAATCGCGATATCGCCAAAGGTCATCCAAGTGCAATTCAAGCCAGTTGGTTTGAGGCTTGATAACCATTGTCCATTCTTCGTTGTTTTCTTTCATTTTTATAAATAGGCTTCAAATATAGGCAAGCAAGAGATATAAAGCATATAAATTTTGATTGCCTTTACTGGTATCTGAAATAAAACAGTTAGTTAAGTATCTATAAACTGAACACCACTTGAACAAATTGATATTGAAAAATGATTATTATATGCCGATTAAACAAGGTCAATATCTAATTCAATTTTAACACCTCCTTAACCCATCTTTAATTTTTCGTTAATTTCCTCAATTGTAACTTATGCGTCCTTTGTCCCATCAAATTTGCCACGGCAAAATGAAAAACCACTTTAACTTAATAATTTTAATTTTATTCATAAGTACAAGGGCTTATTCTGTAGAATATCCTTTAAAAATGAATATTTCACAGGTAGAGAATAGGTTTCTTCAAAAGAACCTTTCACTACTATCTGCCAAATATAACATTGACATTGCCAAAGCTTTGGTACAGCAGGCAAGACTTTGGGAAAACCCCTCTTTGTTAATTGAACAAAATATTTATAACCAATACACCCACAAGGTGTTGGATATGAGCAGTGCGGGCCAATCTGCTATACAAATCCAGCAAATGATTTTGCTTGCCGGAAAAAGAAATAAGAGAATACAGTTACAACAAATTTCAACCAAATTTGCCGAATACCAGTTCTATGACTTGTTAAGGACATTGCGTTTAGAACTTACCACCAATTTTTTCAGCCTTTATTTTACCCAAAAGAAGCTTGATGCTTTGCTCAGGCAAATTGAGCCTTTACGTACTTTGACAAAGGCTTATGAAGACCAGCTTGCAAAAGGAAATGTTTCTTTAAGAGAGGTATCCAGGTTAAGGGCATTATTGTTCAATCTGGAATCTCAAAGGATAAAGCTGAATACAGAAGCACTCGGATATAATTCTTCCCTTAAAACCATGCTTGTCATTACTGGCGATACATCTGTTATAGCTGAATATAGTGATACGAATGCAGACTGGATTAAGGAAAAAAAACAAGCTGATTTGCTTGAGGAGGCGAAAGTAAACCGATATGATTTGCTAGCCTATGAAAACGATGTGAATTATCAGCAGGCAAATTATTCTTTACAAAAGGCAAATGCAATACCAAATGTGACTGTTGGTGGTTTATACGACAGGGCAGGAAGTTACATCTATAATTATTATGCTGTTACATTAGGTTTTTCTCTCCCACTTTTTAACCGCAACCAGCACTCAATAAAAGCAGCTAAAATGCAAATTGAACAGAGCAAGCTTAATTATCAGAATATAGCCCTTTCAATTGACAATGAAGTGGCATATGCCCATGAAAAAGCGCTTGAAATTCACACCACGGCTTCTTCTTACTCTAACAGTATTTTAGAAAGCACCGAACAATTACAAAAAGCCATGTTTCAGAATTACCAGAAACACAACATCACCCTCATGGAGTTTGTGGACTATTATGAAAGTTATACAAGCAATACAATTGCTTTTCTTGACCTTAAACTGGAGAGAGAAAAAGCATTGGAAGAATTGAATTATGTGGTTGGCAAAAAACTCAGCAAATAATGAAAGTAAGTATAAAATATATTGCCCTTTTTTCTATTGTCCTATTAGTTTCATGCAAGGAGAAAAAGAAAGAAGAGAAATCTAAAGGTAATTGCCTAAGCGATACACTTGGAAAAATGATCATGACCAGTGTGGTCCATAAAGAATTGGTGTATGACCAGTTAAAGCTTTCAGGTCTGGTAAATGTGAACGATGCTAAAATGATAAAAGTATTTCCCCTGGTTGGAGGGCAGGTGCAAACGGTTTTAGTTGAATTGGGCGACTATGTGAAAAAAGGCCAGATACTGGCAGTACTAAAAAGCGCCGAAGCAGCAGAAATCCAAAAGGATATAATAGGAGACTCATCAAGAGTAGAAACAACTGCCAAGAACCTGCAGGTTGCAAAAGACATGTACAACAGTGGCCTCCTGTCAGAAAAAGATTTTATACAGGCTAAAAACGATTACAAAAGGGCAATTGCTGAGTATGACCGCAGTGTGGAAATTTACGACATTTATAGCTTGGGAAAGAATTCCAAATACATTATCCGCTCACCAATGGATGGTTTTATAGTAACCAAAGATGTAAATCCAGGCATGGAATTAAGGTCTGACAACCAAAGCAACATTTTTACAATTTCTAACCTGAGCGATGTCTGGGTACTGGCAAACGTATATGAATCTGATATACCCAAAATCAAGGTGGATTATCCTGTTACTATCCAGACGGTTGCATACCCAGACCAGGTATTCTCTGGAAAAATCGACAAAGTATATAATGTTATTGACCCTGATTCTAAAGTATTGAAAGTACGGATTGCATTACAAAATCCAGGCCTCCTTCTTAAACCCGGGATGTTTGCCACCATACTTGTCAAACATATTTCAGACCAAAAAATGATATCTGTACCTTCAGAAGGTGTTATTTTCGATAATAATAAAAACTGGCTGATGGTTTACAAATCCCCATGCGAAATTGAAACAAGGGAAGTTGATGTACACAGTGTAATTGACAACCGTGCATATATAAACGAAGGCGTAATTGAGGGTGAAAAAGTAATTACAAAATATCAGCTTTTAGTTTACAACGCCTTTAACTAAGATGAAATCCATTATAGACAGTATAATATCCTTTTCCTTAAGGCACAAGTTCTTTGTGCTGATAGCAACCACTTTTTTGGTTTGCATTGGGGTTTACGGTTATTTAAATACCGCAATTGAGGCTTTCCCTGATGTAACCAACACCAGGATCCAGATCATTACCCAATGGCCGGGAAGAAGTGCAGAAGAAGTTGAAAAATATGTAACCATACCTTTGGAAGTGGAAATGAATTCTATTCCGAAGAAAACAAGTTTGCGTTCTATTTCACTTTTCGGATTATCTGTAATGACCATGATCTTTGATGACGAGATCGACGATTTTACGGCCAGGCAACAGGTAATGCAAAGAATGATGTCAGTAAGTGTTCCGGAAGGTGTTGATCCGGAAATACAACCTCCTTACGGGCCAACGGGTGAAGTGTTCCGCTACACTTTGGACAGCAAGACACATAACATGAGGGAACTAAAAACCCTTCAGGATTGGGTGATTGAAAGACAACTGAAAGCAGTTCCCGGAGTTGCAGATGTAGTTAGTTTCGGAGGCGAGGTAAAAACATTTGAAATTCGGGTAAACCCATTGATGCTGAGCAAATACCAATTAACTGCTTTGGATGTTTATTCAGCAATATCAAGGAGCAATATCAATGTTGGTGGAGATGTAATTGAGAAAAATTCCCAGTCTTATGTAGTAAGGGGAATAGGGACCCTAAACAATATTGGTGAAATAGAAAATCTCATTATAAAAAGTTATCAAGAAGTGCCTGTTTTGGTCAGAAATGTAGCCAAAGTAGTAGAAACACACCTTCCAACTTTAGGATATGTGGGACGGGATACGACCTCAAACCTGGTTGAAGGAATTGTGATCATGAGGAAAGGGGAAAACCCCTCTGTAGTGCTGGAAAGCTTAAAATTAAAAATTGAAGAACTCAACAATGACATTCTACCCCATGATGTAAAAATCAACCCTTTTTACGACCGTTCCACCCTGATTGATTTCACAACGCATACTGTTACGCACAATATGCTGGAAGGAATAGCACTAGTTACCATCATTGTTTTCCTTTTCATGGCCGATTGGCGAACTACTGTAATTGTATCTGTCATTATCCCGCTTTCGTTGCTTTTTGCCTTTATGTGCATGTATTTTAAAGGCATGTCAGCCAACCTGCTTTCTATGGGAGCCATAGACTTCGGTATTATCATTGATGGTGCCGTAGTGATGGTGGAAGGGATTTTTGTAACACTGGACCATCGTGCCCATAAATTGGGAATGGCCCGGTTTAACAAACTTATTAAGTCAGGATCAATCCGGCATACAGCAGTTGACTTGGGAACATCCATATTCTTTGCCAAGCTGATCATTATCTGTGCACTGCTTCCGATTTTTGCCTTCCAGAAAGTAGAAGGTAAAATGTTCAGCCCCCTGGCCTGGACTTTGGGATTTGCCCTATTGGGGTCACTTCTTTTTTCACTTACCCTGGTTCCGGTTCTGAGCAGTATGTTGCTTAATAAAAATGTGAAGGAAAAAAATAACCCCTTCCTTAATTTAATTACCAGGTCAACAATTTCCTGCTATGATTTTCTTTCTGCCAGAAAATACATGAGTATGGGCGTATCGCTGGGAGTTTTGGCAATCAGTTTATACAGTTTCAGGATATTAGGTACTGAATTTCTTCCCCAGCTAAATGAAGGTGCAGTTTACATCAGGGCAAGCATGCCATTGAGCAGTTCACTGCCAAAATCTGTTGAAATAACAGACAGGATCAGGAAAGACATTGTAAAATTTGACGAAGTGAATAAAGTGCTTTCACAAACAGGAAGGCCAAATGACGGAACAGACCCAACAGGCTTTTTCAACATAGAATATCTGGTTGACCTGAAACCAAAAGAGGATTGGAAACGCGATTTAAGCAAAGAAGAACTTATTGCTGAAATGAAAGAAAAATTAGAGCAATATCAGGGAATTAACTTCAACTTCTCACAGCCCATTATGGACAATGTGGAAGAAGCAGTATCTGGTGTTAAAGGCTCAATGGCATTAAAAATTTATGGAAAAGACCTTTATAAACTGGAAAAATCAGGAAATGATGCTTTAAAAATCCTAGAAAAAATTCCTGGAATTGCAGATGCTGCAGTAATTGGATTAATCGGTCAGCCTGAATTAAGGATCGAATTGAACCAGGAAAAAATGGCCTTATATGGTGTAAATACAGCAGATTGCAATTCAGTAATAGAAATGGCCATTGGTGGTAAAGCCGTAAGCCGTTTATATGAAGGGGAAAGAAGGTTTGGTATCAGGATCCGCTACTCACCGGAGTTCCGCAGTAATGAAGAAGACATAGGAAACCTCTTAGTACCTACAGAACATAGTACAGCTGTTGCGCTGAAAGAATTAGCTTACATTCACAGTGTTACTGGTCCGGCCTTTGTATTCAGGGAAAACAATTCCAGGTTTTGTGCAGTAAAATTCTCTGTACGTGACCGGGATTTAGGAAGTACAATAGAAGAAGCCCAAAAAGTTATCGGCAAAGAACTGACCCTGGAGAAAGGCACGCATTTGGAATGGAAAGGAGAATTCGAAAACCAGATCAGGGCCAATAAAAGGCTTTCTCAAATGATACCAGTGAGTATATTTCTCATTTTCGTTCTGCTCTTTATCACATTTAATAATCCCTTAGATCCTGCCTTAGTGTTATTAAATGTACCTTTTGCCTTAATTGGCGGCATCTGGGCATTGTTTATTACGGGGACAAACTTCAGCATTTCTGCCGGTGTTGGGTTTATTGCCTTGCTGGGGGTTTGTATTCAAAATGGCGTAATCCTCATCACCGTATTCAAGCAAAATATTAATGCCAAAATGCCATTACAAGAAGCAATAAGAGAGGGCGTAATTTCCAGGATCCGTCCTGTGGTAATGACGGCGTTAATGGCATCTTTAGGTTTACTGCCAGCTGCACTCTCCACCGGCATTGGCTCTGAAACGCAGAAACCTTTGGCCATTGTGGTTATAGGTGGTTTGATCACGTCCACATTTCTCACCTTGTTTGTATTTCCTTTGATTGTTGGATATATCTACGGTAAGAGGTTTGCTTATCAGCATTATTAGTTGGATGTTGGGTATTTGATGATAGATCTAGCGTTGATTTGAAAATGCAAATCAACGCTAGATCTACTGTCAACCGTTCACTGTCAACCGTCAACTATTTTACCCTTCCCGGGTTTTCGGATAAAAATGATTTCCAGCTGCTGCCTTTTGAAACAGGTATTTTGCCCTGAAAATGATGACAAACTGCCACTGCTAGTGCATCAGTAGCATCTAAAAATTCAGGCGTTTCGCTAAAATTCAGGAGATTTTGCAGCATTGCAGCAACTTGTTCTTTCGAGGCGTTTCCATTTCCCGCTACAGCAGATTTTACTTTTTTAGGTAGATACTCAGTAACTGGTACGTCTCTGGCCAAAGCAGCCGCAATTGCAACTCCTTGCGCTCGTCCTAATTTCAGCATAGACTGAACATTCTTTCCAAAAAATGGTGCTTCAATAGCTACTTCATCCGGTAAATATTCCTGGATCACCTGGGTTATGCGCTCATGTATTTTTTTGAGCTTGATAAAATGGTCTTTGTATTTCTCCAGGTGGATTACACCCATCTGCAATACCAGCAACTTACTCCCCTTTTGTTCTATTACCCCATAGCCCATCACCTGCGTTCCCGGGTCAATACCGAGAATAATTTTAGAAACTGGGACAGGTTTAACAATCATCAATATAAGATAAGAACAGTAAAGGACGTAAAGAAAACCCAAAGCCAATAAATAAATAAGCCGGAAGTATATGAAATGGCTTCTTGAATTATAAAACACATGGTGCTTCAAGCATTCTATACTAAGGCTGAACCATAAAACCCATTTTACTTGTTATCTTTACAGCCCCAAAAAGAAAATAGTATGATCGATAAGCTGGAAGCCATCAAAGGAAGATTTCACGAAGTAGCGGACCTGCTCGTGCAACAGGATGCTATGGCCGATATGAAACGTTTCTCTACCTTAAGTAAAGAATACAAAGAACTTGATAAAATTGTAGCACACTACGCTAAATATCAAGATGTTCTAAGCAATATAGAAAGTGCAAAGTCTGTGCTTGAAGTGGAAAAAGACCCAGAATTCCGCCAGATGGCAAAAGATGAAATGGAAGCCCTTCAGCCAAAAAGGGACCAGATTGAAGAAGAACTTAAACAACTTTTAATTCCTAAAGATCCTAATGACAGTAAAAACGTCATTTTGGAGATCAGGGCAGGAACTGGTGGGGACGAAGCCTCTATTTTTGCAGGTGATATATACCGAATGTACCAACGTTTTTGTGAAAAAATGGGATGGAGAATGGAATTAATGGATTATACAGAAGGAACTTCAGGCGGCTACAAAGAGATCATCAGTCTTTTAGTGGGTGAAGATGTTTTTGGTAAGATGAAATTCGAATCCGGTGTTCATCGTGTTCAAAGGGTGCCCAACACTGAAACTCAGGGCAGGATCCATACATCAGCGGCCACAGTTGTTGTTTTGCCTGAAATGGATGAGGTGGAGGTAAATATTGCCCCCGGAGATGTCAGAAAAGATTTATTCTGCTCTTCAGGGCCTGGTGGCCAGTCTGTTAATACAACTTATTCAGCAGTAAGGCTTACACACATTCCATCAGGATTAGTAGTACAGTGCCAGGACGAAAAATCGCAGATAAAAAACGCGGAGAAAGCCATGAAAGTGCTTCGTTCCCGTTTATATGAATTGGAACTACAGAAACACAATGATGCTGTAGGAGCACAACGCAAAAGCATGGTAGGCACAGGCGACCGTTCAGATAAAATAAGGACGTATAATTATCCTCAAAGCCGGGTTACCGACCACCGTATCGGGCTTACAGTTCATAACCTTCCAATTGTAATGGACGGGGAAATTGCAGAATTTATTGAGCAGCTGAGAATTGCTGAGAATGCTGAAAGACTGAGAGAAGGGGTGGAATAAATAACATAAATTAATATTACTGACATCCGAGAAATAAGATCAGTTTTGATTTTATTCTAAAAAAAGTACAAAAGCGGAGTTGAATGTTTTTCAACATCCGCTTTTTTGTTGAGTTTTGTCGTTACCACACTTCAAAATCAACAGTGCAAC
>JANYCH010000256.1 GCA_025360395.1 Cytophagales bacterium
GAAAAAGACTTCCTGATGGATCTTTTTCTGATGTATTCCGAGATGATATAAAATATGGCATCCAAAGTACACAGAAGTACTATGGATGCCATGCTTCGAAATGCCACATAGAGACCTAAAATAAAAAAGTGGAGCCGGAGAGATTCGAACTCTCGTCCAGACAAGATAACCAGTGTACCGTCTACATGTGTATTTGCCAATTGATTGTCAGGATTATCCAGGCAGGCAACATGCCGAAAACAAACCTTATTTACTTAATACTGCTTCTGTGCCAGTAACCACGCGCATCGCAGACCCCGATTTATGATGCCCCTTGATCCGCCCTACAGGGTATCGAACGGAGGGACAATGGCAATTGCTTTATCCTAGATTAAGCAGCCATGGCGTAAGAATCTTCGCCAGGTATTGTTTGAATGATTCGATTAAGGGGATTTTCATTCAACACCCCACATGCAAGCCCACTATTACACAAGCTGTCAAAACCGGTCGGCCCCAAATTCAATGAACATATACCAGGCATTTGCCTGGATTTAAAATACAATTACAGGAAAAATTAAGTTCAATGAGGCTATTTTTTAGCCAGCACTAAGTTTAATTTATCAAGTTTTTTGATTGTCAAAGTGTAAGTTTCTTCAGCCTTTATAAGGTATTTTCCTGAAGGGAATTCGTCTACAAAAGACTGGTAATAATCAATGGCCGCCTGATAACGCTCTTTTTGCTTTTCCTCATAGCTATTTCGTGCAAAATGATATTTAGAATCCAAAATCATGTAAGCGATCTCTTCAGCATAATCTGACTTGGGAAATTCTTTTCTGAAATTTGTTAATGCAATAACTGCCGCCTTGTAATGCCTTTGGCGGTAATAAGACTTAGAAAGGTAATAAGTTTTCTTTTCAAGCTTTGCACTGATATTGTCCAGCATAAAGTTGCAATCTTCGAGATGCTGAGTTTTCGGGTAAGTATTTAAAAAATTTTGAATGCCTTTCGTAGCATCATATGCATTCGTCTGGTCCAAAGAATATCTTGGGATATCTTCAAATAAAGACCTGGAGTTCATGTACATAGCATCTTCCCGATATTCACTTTTAGGGAAGGTTTCAGAAAACCTCCTGAAATATGCTGCTGCTAAAATGAGATTTCCCTGGTAGTACTGTGAATAAGCATAATAGTAATTGGCCTTTTCTGACTGCTCTGTTCCTTTTAAAAGTGGAATAATATCTTCAAACAAAGTACTTGCATGGTAGTAATCTTTCTTTTCAAAATATTTTACTGCTGCCTGGTATTTCTGTTCAGTAGTACCTCGTTTTTGAACACGGTTGAACTTGCTGCATGAAAACAAGGCAAGTATAAGAAGGAAAAAAAAGTACTTTTTCATTTTTTTAGTGGCACAAAGATAATTAAACTTATCAGGAATAATTACAGCTTTTAAGATATTACCTTTTGGCAATAAACTAAAATAAAGGTTATTATTACTTTTTAATATATGGAAAACAGGATCAGAATGCCACTTTTAAGTTGCTTTATAACGGGTTTGGCCCTGGCCTTATTTGTTGTATTGGGTACAGGTCCTTTGGTTATTAACATTGTTTCGTGGTTGTTTATTGCATCTGTTTGCTGGTATGCTATCCAAAAAATGTCCCTGACAACCTGGATAGTTGCTTCAATGTTCATTGGAATAAAAATAGGTTATGACTTTCCTGAGTTCTCTGTCAATCTGAAGGTAGTAAGTCAAATATTCCTAAGGTTAATAAAAACAGTTATTGCGCCCTTGTTATTTGCAACCTTGGTAGTGGGCATTGCAGGGCATTCTGATTTGAAACAGGTAGGTAGGTTAGGTTGGAAATCACTTTTATATTTTGAAATAGTGACAACCTTAGCTTTGATTATTGGACTTCTCGCAATAAACATTACCCAGGCAGGAACTGGATTGGATATTAGTTCTATTTCTGCCCATGAAACCTTACCAGATGTTCCCAAGCAAACTTTTAACGATGTTTTACTACATATTTTTCCTGAAAATGTAGCAAAAGCCATTTACGAAGGACAAATCCTTCAAGTGGTCGTATTTTCTATTTTGTTTGGAATAGGGCTCGCTTTGCTGAATGAAAGACAAAAGCAGCCTATGCTTCATTTCTGCGAAAGCCTTTCTGAGGTAATGTTTAAATTCACTTCACTTGTAATGTATGTTGCCCCTTTTGGGGTTGGGGCTGCGATTTCTTTTACTGTTGGCAAAATGGGGTTGGGCATATTGGTCAACCTCTTCTATTTACTGGCTACTTTATATCTGGCGCTGGCTTTTTTTTTACTTTTTGTATTGGTTCCAATTGCCTTATATTTTCAGATACCCATTATCAGATTTTGGAAAGCAATTGCTGATTCTGTTGCACTTGCATTTGCCACCACCAGTTCTGAATCAGCCATGCCAAAGGCGATGGAAGCCTTGGAAAAATTTGGCGTCCCCCGGAAAATAGTGTCATTTGTTTTGCCTTTAGGTTACAGCTTCAATCTGGACGGCACCACCCTTTATTTGTCGCTTGCTTCGGTATTTATTGCCCAGGCTGCAGGAATACATTTAAGCTGGTCTCAACAGATTATTATGGTCTTTACTTTAATGGTTACGAGTAAAGGAGTGGCAGGAGTTCCAAGGGCATCCCTTGTTATTTTGTTGGGTACAGCTTCATCTTTTGGCCTACCGGTTGAACCGATTTTTCTTATTTTAGGGATAGATGAATTGATGGATATGGCCAGGACAAGTGTGAATGTAATTGGCAATTGTCTTGCCGCAGTAGTGATAGCAAAGACTGAAAACGAATTTATTATAGCTAGTAGTTAAATTTTAAAGGTAAACACTTATTATTATATTCACACAAATTTTGTTTTTTTTTCCGTAACATTCAAAATGTTAATGTAATTTTAAGATTGCATCTAGTTCAGCATTTAAGAGGCAACCACTTAATGAAAAAATTCTATTTTTATTTTGTTTTTATTTGTCTTTTCTCCCTTGATGCTATAAGCCAGCAAAGGGGAAACCGCAAATTGGAAAAAGAGGCAGCAGGTCTTATAACTGTTGAGGATTATATTTCTGCCTGCCCAATTGTACATTACTTAGATTCTATCAAATACAGCAGCAAAAATTTTGCTTACTACAATGGTCTGTGTGTATTTCATACAGAAAACAAGGCTGGCTCATTACCTTATTTTATTGAAGCAAGAAAAAATGGGGTAAACGCTCATGACCTACCTTTTTACCTTGGCCGTAGTTTTCATTTCAGTTTACAATTTGATTCTGCAACATTTTATTATAAATATTACTTGAGTACATTAGATACTGTACACCATCATAAACATTTAATACCCAGGTTAAAAGATGTAAATCGGTATTTAGAGAATTGCGAAAATGGGAAAGTGCTGATAAAAGATTCACTGGAAGTTCGTATAGAACATTTATCTTCTGTTGTAAATAGTCCATATCCGGATTATTCCCCCGTTATTTCGGCTGATGAAAGTGTATTGTTCTTTACTTCCAGAAGGCCAAACAGCACAGGAGGAGAAATAGCTGATGACAATAAATATTATGAAGACATTTATATGTCTTTGAAAGATTCTTCAGGAAACTGGCTGCCGCCGGTACAATTGGGAGACACTATAAACAGTCCTGGACATGATGCTTGCATAGGGCTGTCAGGCGATGGTCAGAAACTTTATATTTACAGGGCCTGGAAACATGGTGATGCCAGTGGCGACCTATATGTTTCGAAACTCGATGGTAATAATTGGCGGAAGCCACAGAAACTTACCGGCGAAATCAATACTTCCAGCTGGGAAACGAGCATAAGCATATCTGCTGATGAAAAAGAAATTTATTTTGCCAGCGACAGAAAGGGTGGATATGGTAAAAATGACCTTTATGTAATCAAAAAAAATGAAAAGGGTAAATACTCACATCCTCAAAATTTAGGCCCAACAATCAATACTCCTTATGACGATGATTCTCCTTTGATACATACAGATGGGGAAACCTTGTTTTTCAGCTCAAAAGGGCATGATGGAATGGGAGGTTTTGATGTGTTTGTAAGTAACTATAATCCTAAAGACAGTGCCTGGACAAAACCTGTAAATATTGGCTATCCAATAAGTACTCCAGGTGACGATATATACTTTTCATATACAGCTGATGGATCAAAGGGGTATTTTTCTTCCTTCCGCGCAGATAGTTATGGTGAGAATGATCTTTATATTATTCATCGTCCTGAAGACTCTGCATCATTAGTAGTATTTAAAGGATACATTAAAGATAAAGAAACAGATAAGGCAATTGCTGCTACCATAACCCTCTCTAACCCCGAAACAGGTAAAATTGAAAATATTTTTAATTCAAATGCACTTTCTGGAAAATATGTTGTAGTTCTTGCATTTGGAAGAACATACCAGGTAACGATAGAATCAGAAGGTTATATGTACAAGTCTGAGACCTTGCATATACCAGATAAAAAGGCGAATGTATTTCAATACGTAAGAAATTTCTTTCTTGACCTTATCAAAAAGCCATCGGATATGTTGGTAGTTTCTAAAAAAGATAGCCTTTCCTCAGATTCACTCTCTTTTGAACATAAAAAGTATCTTAAAAAGACCAGAAAAAAGACAATTCCTCAACTGGAGGGTGAAAAATATCATGTACATTCTATGGATTATAACAGGGCAACCTTTTCTAAAGAATTAATTAACGATCCTTCTAAAGAACTTTCTATTCTTGGAGAAGACACCTCCTTTGTAATCAGGAACTCCGTACTTTATAACAAGGCATATTTTTTAGCTGAATCAGACAATTTATTTACCATGAATATAAGCATGGACAAATTAGAGGCCGGTGCGCATTTTGTTTTGAGGAATATACATTTTGATTTTGACAAAGCTACCCTTAGAAATTCTTCACAACAGGAGTTGGAAAGGCTATATGGTTTGCTGGTAAAAAATAGAAGCATAAGACTGGAAATAGCCGGACATACTGATAACAAAGGTACTATTGAATATAACATTGAACTTTCTATGAATAGGGCTAAAGCAGTTGTTGAGTTTCTTGTACAGAAGGGAATAGAAACAAATAGGTTGCATGCCAATGGTTATGGAGAAACTGAGCCAATTACAACCAACACTTCAGCGATAGGAAGACAGTTTAACAGAAGAACTGAATTTGAAGTAATGGACACAACTTTCCATTATTTGAGCCATCCAATCAGGTTAAAGCATACTGCCAATGAAGAAAATATCTGGAGAGAGTTGCCAATGAAACTCCATTTTCCCCTTAATGTGGGCAATAGCATTTATCCATTTTCCGACGAAAGATTAAATGACCTGATAGTTTTTATGAAAACTCATAAGGAAGTGAATATCGCTATAGTTTCAAGGGCAGATGAAACAGTTGAGAAAAAAGCCAATCAATTAATTTACCAAAGGTCTCAAACTGGGCGTAACTTATTGTTAAAGGGAGGAATTGAAGGAGAAAGGATTAGAATATTACCGCATTCAGAACTTCCTAAATATTTATTTCAACAGATAGTGCCAGGGGAAATAAGCAGCAGAAGGCTGGAATTTTATATAATGAACTAAGAAAGCATGAGCAAATACATAAAAATAATATTACTTTACTTAACTTTTTGTCTTTCAGTTTTTCTACTTTCCAATGTTTCTTCAGGAGCAAAAAAAGGCACCCTAAACGGGATAGTTTTAACTGAAGAATACGAACCTATAGAAAATGCTTTGATAGTGATTGATGGTGTGTGGCAGGTCCTTACTGATGAACAGGGTGAATTTTCTATTCCATATAAAAGCAATGTGGAGCCGAACGAAGTTGTAAGCTTTTTTAAAGGGTTAAAGGTTAAAGAATGGGATTATAGCCCAAGTACAGGTGCTGTAAAAGTAATTATGACACCAGGTAATGTAATGGCTGGTATTGTCAGGGACGAATCCAATAAACCTCTTGGAAACACAAAATTAAACATAGGTGGTTTCAAAACAGAACAAAGTCTCACTACTGACAAGTACGGTTATTTTCGTTTACTTCTGCCGGATGAAGCGTCTATGCATAATGCTTATACCTTTTCTATACATGGTATTTCTCACAATGAACGTCATTACACTTTAAGTCCTACACATGCATTTTACAATATTACATATAGTGGTATTCACCCGGAAGAGAAAAAAAAGCAGAACTTTGCAATCCAACAACTTATACTTTTAAGAACTAATCTTAAACCTATATCGCACACTCCGGTGGTGGTGGATGAGGTCCATTATTTAACTGATGGAAATGGGGTTATCAATTTGAACGCAAGGGTACCCAGAAATACAATTTTTAAACTGAACGGATATACTATCATCAGGTCGGAACTTTATGCAGAAGAAGAAAAATTAAGGTTAATAGTAAATGTAGATAAACCTGTAATCGACTCTGACACAATCACCAAGATGTCGAACCTGGATAAGGATTTTGAGATTATACTCAAAAATCTGAAAAAGGAGAAAAATTTTATGGTTGATAATAATTCATTAATCAACAATGAAGTAAAAAAAATCCAGGAAAGAATAAGTAAAGGTGATGTTCTAAGCCAGGAGAATAAAAACCATTTACAAAACCTTCTTGCCCAGATAAAAAGAGAAGTTACCGACATACATTCAGTTGAAAATAAGACTTTTGAAAAAAGAGATAATGAATTAATTTTTAACCTCCAGGCTCTTTTACTTGAAAAGGATTCGATTAACAAAATTGTTGAAGCCCGTTTGCAAATTGTTGAAAATGAAAAGCTTCGTGAAGAAGAAGAGTTCAGGAACAGAATTCTGAAAATGACCATTGCAGGAGTTTTCCTGGTAGTATTGGCCATTACAGGTTACATTTTGGCTTTGAGGATCCGGAAGCAGAAACAACAATTAGCCATTACAAATCATCAGTTAGAAGAATCTAAAAATAAAATCAAAGAACTATATGAAGAACAGACTGATGGTATAAAGCTTGCCCTGGTGACACAACAAGCCATTTTGCCACCATCTTCATTTTTGGAAAACTGGCTGCCTGATCATTTTATTTTATATAAGCCAAAAGACATTGTGAGCGGAGATTTTTATTGGGGGGAGTCAAAAGACGGGAATTTATTTTTGGCTTCAGTTGACTGTACAGGCCATGGAGTAGCAGGTGGGTTTACCTCTATGTTAGGTTATTCATTATTAAATCTTGCCATCCAAAATGAAGAGTCCCCAACACCTGCCGTTATCCTAGACCGTCTCAATGAAGGTGTTATCCGGTCGTTAAGACAAGGCACAGAAGGATCCAGGTCGAAAGATGGAATGGATATTACTTTAATAAAGTATCGTCCTCATATTAATTCAATCCAGGTTGCAGGCGGCGGGAATCCGGTTTATGTTGTAAGAAATGGAGAAATTATTCAATATAAACTGGACAAGTTTGCTATTGGTGTTCCAAGAATGGGCCGGGAGGTTCCAAAATTCTCAAATTTTGATATTGAAATACAAAAAGGTGATATGGTTTACATATTTACTGATGGTTTTGCCGATCAGCTTGGCGGCGTAGATGGTCAGCAGAAATATATGTACAATAAATTCAGGGAGTTGCTTGTATCCATAAGTGTAGATGATATGGCCATCCAGCAACAAAAGCTTGATGACTCCTTCCTTAACTGGAAAGGAAACTATGAGCAGATGGACGATATAACAGTAATCGGTATCAGGGTTTAAATCCAGGATAATGGCTAATAGGTGAAAGGTAATAGCCATTTTTGTAAATGGAAAAGAGGTGGTAAATTCCAGTCTATAGTCTCAATACTTGATACTCAATACTAAGTACTAATAAATGAATATAGGTGATAAGGTCCGAGTTGTCCATGGCAAGGAGGAAGGGATAATTGTAGGCTTCGGATTAAAAGGAATTATCGAAGTGATGCTTTCGGATGGCTTTCGGATTCCCTTTTCAAAGTCTGACCTAGTAGTAGTATCTAACCTGGAAGAAAAAGTATTTACCAAAACTGAAGAGAGCAAAGAAGTGATCAAAACACCTCTCCGCACCAGCTTTTCTGACAAAGGAATATTTATAGGGAAGACACTGGAAAATGATGGTACCCACACTTTTCACCTAATCAACAATACTGATTTTCAGCTTCTTTTTACTTCTTATCTCATAAAACCCAATGAAGATGCTAAAGCTTTGGCTGCAGCAGTACTTCAGAAGAAAACTACCATCCAGCTTTTCTACACTCAACAGGTTTCTTTGCTGGAAGAAAGCAAGTTATTGTGTCAGATCTTATTTTTTGCAAATGCAAGAAACGAAATAAAACTTCCCTTGGTAAAAGATACTGATCTAAGACTTAAATTCTGGAAAGGGGAACAAGATATATTGCCTGTTTTAGGAAGAAAAGGTTTTAAGGTCCAGATTGACCATGATCTTGCCATCGAAGAATGGAAATCAGTTGGAAATGCGATGACAGAGACAATCCAAAAGCCAGTAGCAATTAGCCTTAAACCACCTTTAGAATTAGATCTACACATCGAAAAGCTAGTAAATGATTATTATACCTTAAAACCTGAAGAAATGCTTAGATATCAATTAAGGGCTTTTGAAAGCCATATTGAAAAATCTATATCAGCCGGTTTAAAAGAAGTCGTTTATATACATGGGATAGGGAATGGAATTCTCAAAGCAGAACTTGCCAAAAAATTATCAGGGAATATCTTCGTAAAGCACTTTGAAGATGCCAGGAAGGATAAATATGGTATGGGCGCAACGAAGGTAGTATTGAAGTAATTTAAAACAGGTTTTTTATAATTATGCTGCAGGTAAATTTGGGATCTTCCTATGACAGCTTAATGGACTGGAACAAAAAGATCGGTATGTAGATTATCAAGACTCCTATGGCCGGGGGCAAAGCATTACCATCGAACTGAAAATGGAATCATTTAAGGCCTTCTCCTTCTTGAGTTAAAGAAGATCCTGTCCACCGATCTAATCAATATCTAATGCTGCTTTTCTGGTTTTCATAATTCTCAATCTTTAAAGTACTTTTCAATAAGTTAAGAGGTGACCTTAGCTCAATGATCATAAGTCGGCCTCCAAAATGAAAGGCCCCAAGGATTTTATCATAATGGTCTTTGAGTTGGGTTTTTGAATAGCGTGGCAAGCCATTAATGTTTACCGCCACCAGATCTTTCAAATAAATGTCGGGAAGCGGCTCTAATAAACCATTGGTTTTAGAATGTAAATTGCTCTGCCTGTGGTTTGTTCGTATGCTCTTTTGGGAAAGTTGTAATACTTAGCCATATCAGCACCAAACTCCAATTCGTATTTGGCATTGAATTCTGAAAGAGAGGTTAAATATTCTTTCAGTTCTTATAAAACCTTTTCCTTATAGTGTTTAAGTCTCATTGGGTCTTTTGTTACATCGGTTTCTTCAAGGTCTAAAACCATTGAGTGTATGTCATATTCAAACCATTCCTGAAAAACTTTAAAAGTTCTTTTTTGTGGCCAATCATTTTCATCCGTATGCCAATCGTTCAATTCATTTTGAAAAATTTGGTCATAATTCCGTTTCAACCACTTTTCTATTTTTTCGTTGCTGTCTTTTTCGCGGATTAAATAAATTGTACCTTCTTCTTTTCCTGAAACCGGACTTTCGGGATACAAATTGTTTATCCAATCGAACAATGGTTTTTTGGGTTTTATCACAATAGCATTGCGATTGATACTTTCATAGAAATATGTAATTGGTTCAATCATAAATCTTCTAAAGTTGTTGTTGCTACGGTTAAATCATAATCGATTCCCCGTATTTTCTTTATTTCAAAACCAGCAATTATACTTTTGAATTCCAAAAACTCCACTTGTTTACGTTTCACCAATTCATCAAACAATTGTTCAACTTCAGGAATATCTGGCATTATTGAGGAAATGCTTTTTTTTGCAAGTTGGTAAACTTCTTCACTTTTTTCTCTTAATGTTGCTGCATTCCAAGCGTGAACTCCAAATGTATACTTTGTTTTTACAATAGATATGTCATCAGTCTCGCTCACAATTGGATGAACAAATTCCTTCAATAATTCAGAATATTTTATTTTGCCATTATTTAATCTTGTTTCTATCCCGCTACTGGCATTTCTTTGTTGTAAAGCTTTGCCTGCAGGGCCTAATCCAGTCGCTATTAAAGCGTCCTGCTCTCTTTTTCGCTTAGCTTCCTTTAGTTTTTTAGCTCTCTTGATGTTATCTGTCTTTCCCATTTTGTTTCTGAATTCTATATATTTCGTAAGGCAATTGGCAAAAATCAATGCGGTATTCCAAGCAAGTATGGTCATCTACATATTTGCAAGTTGCAAATACCAAATGTTGTTTTGTTTTTAATTTGCTGGAGTTCTTTCTGTCGCGGTTGTTTCGTTCATTGTTTGTCGTTTTGTTGTGGGTTGGCTTGGTGACTCTTTTGGATTTTTTTAGCGTTGGTCTTGTGCGTTGAAAAAAAATACAAATTTGCCACCAAATGCGTTGGCTCAGTCTTTAGTAAAGAAGTCTGAGATGGTCTAATAAATCAG
>JANYCH010000271.1 GCA_025360395.1 Cytophagales bacterium
AAAAAAAGGCTAAGATTATCCCGGAAGTATAACCAATTATAGAAATTAATCCTTTCTTTTTCTGGTAATCAAATGCTTTTTTAAGATCTTCTACTTCATGCATGTTTTTAACCACTACTTTTTGTAAAATATTAAAGGCAAACCCATTAAAAAGCAACAATAATCCATAAAGGGCCACAGTATTCGTTGCAAAATAATTTTCGCCCATCCATGCTGTTACAAAAGGTATCATTGAAAGCCAAAAAAGCATGTTCAGGTTTGCCCACATGATCCCAGAAGTAACGCTTTTAACAGATTGAATAAGGTGGTGGTGATTGCCCCAATAAATGCCAACAAAGACAAAACTCATCAAATAGCTAATAAATATAGGAATTAGGGTTGTAAGGTCTTTCCATTCACTCCCGTGAGGAACTTTTAATTCTAATACCATGATGGTAATAATAATGGCGATAACACCATCACTAAATGCTTCAAGTCTTGATTTGTTCATTTTAAGGTTTTCTAAGCTAATTAGTAAATTCTACCTAGCATTCAAAACAAACCCAAAACAAGACAGAAGCCTTTGGTAATCAAAAATAGCTTTGACCTAAGAAATAAAAAGATCAGGGTCTATCTAGTAATTAAAATAGTAGGATCTAAAACAACCCAGCCCTTCGGCAAAGCCTACTAAAAGGAGGGTATTATGTATTCAAAAAATATACCTTATAAATATTTGAGTATAAATACTCAATTTGTATCTTTATGAAGTTAAATATGTCCTTATTTACTCAATTTATTGTGAAAGGATTTACAGTAATGGTTAATTACAAGCCGTATTAAAAATGAAGAGCTTCAAGTCAACATGTTCCTATTGTGGTGTCGGATGCAATATTATTGTCAATACTGACAGGGATGGCCGTATGACGCTTGAAGGTGACCCAGACAGTCCTGTGAACAAAGGGATGCTTTGCAGTAAAGGGATGAACCTTCATTACACAGTAATGGACAAATCTGACAGGCTGCTCTATCCACAAATGAGGATGAGCAAAGACATGCCTCTTCAAATAGTTTCCTGGGATGATGCGCTGAGCAGGGCAGCAGCCGTTTTCTCTTCCATCATCAAACGTTTTGGACCTGATGCTGTCGCTTTTTATGTATCAGGACAATGTTTGACTGAAGAGTACTACATCATTAACAAGCTGATCAAAGGTTTTATAGGATCTAACAACATTGATACCAATTCCAGGCTTTGCATGAGCTCAGCTGTGGTGGGATATAAATTAAGTCTGGGTGAAGATGCTGTTCCGACTTCTTATGAAGACATAGAACTGGCTGATACTTTCTTAGTTACTGGCGCAAATCCTGCGTGGTGCCATCCCATTATGTGGAGAAGGGTAGAGGCTCACAAAGCTGCCAATCCGGATGTGAAGATCATTGTAGTAGACCCTCGGAAGACGCAAACCTGTGCTTATGCTGATATCCATCTTCAGATTAATCCAGGTACTGATATTACACTTCATCATGCCATTGGACGGGCATTGATAGAAAAGGACATGGTCGACAATGAGTTCATAGCCAACAACACAGATGGTTTTGAAACTTATAAAGAACTGGTCTTCCAAAAAACCATCAAAGAAGCTGCACGGATCTGTGGAGTGAAATCAGAAGATATTTACTGGACCGCCGAGTACATCGGCAGGTCTAACGGTTTCATAAGCATGTGGACTATGGGCCTTAACCAAAGTGTGGTGGGTGTAAATAAGAACGTCAGCCTTATTAACTTAAACCTCATTACCGGCCACATCGGAAAGCCCGGTTCGGGGCCATTTTCTTTGACTGGTCAACCCAATGCCATGGGTGGCAGGGAAGTGGGCGGTTTGGCTAATCTTTTACCTGCACACAGGAATTTACTTGACCCTAAAGACAGGGAAGATGTCGAGAAGTTCTGGGGAGGGACTAAAATAGCACCAAAACCAGGTTTAACTGCCACGGAAATGTTTCAGGCATTGGAAACAGGTAAGTTAAAAGCCATCTGGATCGTGTGTACAAATCCACTTGTAAGTTTGCCTGATGCACGATTGGCTGAAAAGGCCCTTAGCAAAGCTAATTTTGTGGTGGTTCAGGAAATCTCTGATAAGTCAGATACTTTAAAATACGCTGACCTGGTATTGCCTGCTGCGGCCTGGGCCGAAAAAGAAGGCACTATGACCAATTCAGAAAGAAGGATCAGTTACCTGCATCCTGTTGTTCCTCCACCCGGAGAAGCATTGCCTGATACTGAAATCATCAACAGGTTTGCCACCAAAATGGGTTATGAAACAAACTTCGGCTACAAAAACGCTGAGGAAGTGTTCCTGGAACATTGTCAGCTTACCAAAGGGACCAATATTGACATCAGCGGCCTGAATTATAAAATCCTGCAGGACAAAGGCAGCGTGCGCTGGCCCTATCCGGAAGGAGCAACCGAAGACACTCCCAGGTTGTTTACCGATGGCAAATTTTATACGGCTAACAAAAGGGCCAAAATCTCTTCTGTACCGGACGAAAACCAGTCAGAAAGAACGGACGAACACTTTCCGCTGATCCTTACCACCGGACGGATCAGGGACCAGTGGCATACCATGACCAAAACTGGAAAGGTCAACAAGTTAAACCAGCATTTGCCAAAACCATTCCTGGAAATTCATCCGGCTGATGCTTTTTCAAGGGATATCGCGGAAGGGGACCTGGTGGAAATTTTCAACAACAGAGGAAATGTACGTGTGTCAGCCAAAGTAACTTCAGACATTAAAAGAGGAGTTGTGTTCCTGCCCATGCACTGGGGTAAATCATTCAACAGCGATTTGACAAGGGCCAACAACCTGACAAGCAATCTGATAGATCCGGTTTCAAAAGAACCTGATTTTAAGTTTTCGGCCGTGCAGGTATTTAAATACCAGAAGCCAAACCAAAAAATTGTGATTGTAGGGGCCGGTGCCGGAGCCTTTGGTTTCGTAAAAAGTTACCGCAATGTGAATGAAAGCGATGAGATAGCCATCTTCAGCAAAGAGGACCAGCCCATTTACAACCGGGTGATGTTGCCGGACTATGTGAGCGGCGTTCAAACCTGGGACCAGCTGATCAAATTAAAAGAAGAAGAGGAGCCCACCTTGAAAATCCAGATCTACAAAGGAAATTCAATAGAAAGCATAGATAAAATTGCCAAAACTGTGACAGATTCCAAAGGAGTGGTTCATCCGTATGATGTTCTGATCCTGGGTATGGGCAGCAGGGCAAATGTTCCAAAGGATGTTCCTATGAACCTGAAGGGAATGTTCACCATGAGGTCAAGGCAGGATGCTGACAGGTTCAAAGACTATTTATTTCCCGGATCACATGTAGTGGTGGTAGGTGGCGGAGTTCTGGGCATAGAAATGGCCGGATCTTTGAGGGAAATGAACCACAGAGTAACGGTAATTCAGCGCAGCTCACGCCTGATGGACAGGCAGTTCGACAACCTTGGCAGCCACCTTTTACATGAAGAACTGGTTGACCGGAACATAGAGGTTTTTTACAATGACGAAGTGCAAACCTATTTTGGCAAAGAGAAAGTAGAAGGCATTCTTTTAAGGTCAGGCCATAAGATCAGCTGTGATATTTGTATTGTGGCCATCGGTACTTTACCTAACATGGAGCTTGCCAGGGATGCCGGACTAGTTTGTAAAAGGGGAGTGGTGATCAATGAAAGATTGCAGACTTCAGATTCCAGCATTTTTGCCATCGGCGAAATTGCTGAGTTTAAAAATATGCTTTACGGAATAACCGCCGCGGCTGAACAACAGGCTGATGTACTTGCCCAGTTCTTAAACGGGGATGACAGTGCCATATACAATGGCTCTACCTTAATGAACATACTGAAAGTACATGGGACCAACATTTGTTCCATAGGTTTAACAGAAACCCCAGAAGATCCTGAATATGAAGAAGTTGTATTTATAGACAAAGCCAGAAGGTATTATAAAAAATGCATTATCCACAAGGACATGCTCGTTGGAGCTATCCTCATCGGAGATAAAACTGAATTCCTGGAATTCAAAGAAATGATCCAGAACAGGGTGGAGCTTTCTGAAAAAAGGCTTTCTCTTTTACGTTCAGGAAAAGCACCTGAGCCCATACTGGGTAAACTGGTGTGTTCCTGCAACAATGTGGGGGAAGGAAACATCATAGCGAAGATCAAAGGAGGCTGTGAAGGTCTTGCAGAGCTCTGTAAGGCCTCAGGTGCAGGAATGGGATGCGGAAGCTGTAAGCCTGAAGTAAAAGCAATTTTGGAAAGAGAATTAGTTATAGCCTGATCAGATATGGATTTATTTACTAAATCTTCTTTTGTAAAAATAAACGTCAAAGGTGGAATCCTTTCACCGGGAACTTTGAAAGAGATCACTTCTGCTGCAAAAAAACTGCAGGTAAAGGACCTCTATTTTGGTGAACGACAGAATATCTACCTGAGAACATACTTGCAGGTTTCTGACATCGAGGCCAATAAGCCGGAGTTTGAAAAATTTGATTATGAAATAAACCAGCAAAATCATCCGAACATCATCAGCTCCTATGTTTCGGAGGATATATTTACTTCAACCAATAATTGGCTGGCAGAAGGCATATACAAAGATGTGCTCGACAGCTTTGATTACAGTCCGAAATGCAAGATCAACATTGTGGACAATTCGCAGGGCCTGGTGCCCTTGTTTACAGGGAACCTCAATTTTATATCTTCAGAACAGCCAAACTTCTGGTACCTGTACGTCAAGCATTCTTCTTTTGAAGGGATCCAGTGCTGGCCAGAGCTAATCTATACAGGCGACATCGCCATCATAGCTAAGGCGCTGGAAGCTGAGCTATCTGTGAACAACACTGTGAAAGCGGACTTGTTGCAGTTGAGTAAGATTTTGTATAGTTCTTTGAAAATCAATACTATACCCATCAGGAATGAACTGATACTTCCACGTTTGCGCTTCCCGAATTACGAAGGGATGAACAAAGAAGGAGAGAACTATTGGCTGGGTATTTACAGAAGGTCCTATTCCTTCCCGATAGAATTCCTGGAAGAAGTAGCTCAACTGTGTATGGAATGCAAACTGGGAGCAGTTTATCTTACTCCCTTTAAATCTTTGATCATCAAAGGAATAAAAGAAGATGACAGGTTTAAGTGGGAAAAGCTGTTAGGCCAGTATGGCATCAACATCAGGCATAATATCTCCGAGCTGATATGGAAGGTAAGAGACCTTGATGACAGCGCCGTTAAGCTCAAAATGTTCCTTTCCAAACTGATGGACAATGAAGACGTCCGGACCTATGGCCTGACCTTTTCAATAAAAACAGGTTCAATGGATGTGGCATCATCCGTTATTGTGGAGAAAAAGTACGAGATCAATTTGTTTAACAAGATCAGGTTATTACCCAGGTACTCAATTTATTATCTGTCGAACTTTGATCCTAACAGACAGGATCCCATTCTTTTCTCCAAGAAAGTAACGAAGTTCATCCTGGCCGATGACCTCATGATATTATGTAAAAAGTATTATGCTGAGCTAACAAGGGAAAACTCCCTTTCCGGAACGCAGGTTGAGAAGAAGGAATCAGAAAAGGAAAAGCCATCTGTAAAGCATTCTTTCCAGTGCCAGGAATGTTTTACCATATACAATGAGCAATTCGGCGATAGTTCGGCCGCAGTTCCGGCGGGTACTTTGTTTAGCCAGTTGCCGGAAACCTGGACATGCCCCGTGTGTGAGGCACCAAAGACTGCCTTTGTAAACAAAAATGCTGATAAAATTAAAGTCCTTGCCTTAGGTAATCTTTAATGACCTAAATTACAGGATCTTTCTTTCTATGTTGAAAATAGGTATCGTAACAGTGAGTGACAGAGCTTTTCAAGGCATTTATGAAGACCTTGGCGGACCTGCGATAAAAAACTGGCTGGAGATTGCGGTGGCTAATAAATGGGAAGCAATAACAAAGCTTGTACCAGATGAACAGGACGTGATCAGTGAAGCCCTTATTGAATTAACTGATGTTCAAAATTGCAGCCTCATCCTGACAACCGGAGGGACAGGGCCTGCCATTCGCGATGTTACGCCCGAGGCGACATTGGCAGTGGCAGACAAGGTAATGGATGGTTTTGGAGAAAGAATGCGGAGTATCAGTTTGAAATACGTTCCTACGGCCATACTTTCGAGACAGACTGCGGTGATAAGAAAACAATCCCTGATAATTAATTTGCCCGGTCAGCCAAAATCCATCAAAGAAACGCTGGATGAACTATTTGTCGTGATTCCTTATTGTGTGGAATTGATAGGTGGCAGTTCCATAGAGACAAATCCGGAAGTCATCACTGCCTTCAGGCCAAAACAAAAATAAAGTATATTATTCAGCAGAAAGTAGCACATATTGAAAATAAGGTAGTGGATGTTTACGGACGCACTTTTAAAACCCTGCGTGTAAGCCTTACTGACAAATGTAATTTTGCCTGTACTTATTGTATTACAGAAGATCATAAGAATTCGCCGGAGCCTGAAAAGGTAGAAAATATATCCCTGATGAATAGCATAGTCCAGCTTCATAAAGTTTTGGACCTGAATGCGATCAGAATTACAGGTGGAGAACCGACTTTATTTAAAGGTTTGGTAGGATTGGTTAATGAAATTTCAAAACTTGACATTCCCATTAAGCTTACCACAAACGGGTTTTTACTAGCTGAGCTAGCCGAACCACTCTTTAGGGCAGGTTTAAAAAGCGTCAATATTTCTCTGGATGCCCTGGATGCAGCTTCTTTTTTTAAGATCACAAGGAGGGATGCATTGCCATCTGTTTTAGAAGGCATTTCCGCCGCAATGGAGGCAGGTTTGGAAGTCAAGCTTAACGCTGTGATCCTCAAAGGAATTAATGAAGACCAGGTACATCCTTTGTTTAAGTATGCTCAACACCTGGGCATATCCATCCGTTACCTGGAACTGATGAGGATGGGCCATTTCTTCAGCTCAGGATTCGACAAATATTATTATTCACAGGAAGACATCTTAAGCCTTGTTTCAAAAGAATACAAGCTAAAAGACCTTGGAAGGAACCCATCCGCCACCACTCATTACTGGGAAACTTCAGACGGCTTTCAATTTGGCATCATTGCCAATGAATCTGTCCCGTTTTGCAATGACTGTGACCGGCTCAGGTTGGACAGTAAAGGGAATATCTATGGTTGTCTGAGCAATAGTTCGGGCATTTCTATCAAAAATATTCCGGCTGAGGACCTTTTGGTGAGTAAGCTAAAACAAGCCTTAGATCACAAACAACCAGCTAAATTTACCGGAAGTGAACGTTCTATGATACAATTTGGAGGTTAAGAAAATGAAGATCAGGTTTTTTGCTTCTTTAAAAGATCACTTTGGGGAAGAAATGGTTTTGGATAACAAGACATTTTCAACAGGAGAGGACCTTATGCTTTTTCTTGCCCAGACAAAGCCTGCGGCAAAAGACCTACTATCTAAATGCAGGATCGCGGTAGATTTGGCGTTTGTCACAAATGACAGCAACCTTTCCGGAATTTCAGAAGTGTTGGTAATGCCCCCTTCCAGCGGCGGCTGATTTTTGTTATTTTTGCGTAAATAATTTGAATGGCTTTTCAGTATTTAAAATCTCTGCACATCATTTTTGTCGTCACCTGGTTTGCTGGTCTTTTTTACATCGTTCGCCTTTTTGTTTATTTCTCAGAAACTGTTGGAAAACCAGAACCTGAAAAATCTATTCTCCAAGGGCAATATAAAATCATGCAAAAACGGCTGTGGTATGGAATAACCTGGCCATCTGCCATTATAACATTAATCCTGGGAACTTCATTGATATTCCAGTATGGTACTGTGCCTGACTGGCTTTGGGTGAAACTTGGGTTTGTCCTGGGTTTGTTCCTGTATCATTTGAGCTGCCATGCCATTTTTAGTCAGCAGCAGCAGAATATTGTCAGATACAATTCAGGACAACTGAGGATCTACAATGAACTGGCAACCATTTTCCTGTTTGCCATTGTCTTCATAGTGGTCTTAAAAAATAGCTTTAGCTGGATTTACGGGATATTAGGTGTGCTTGCCCTGGCCATCATCCTAATGCTGGGAATCAGGGTTTACAAGCGATTAAGAGACTAGTTAAAACTCCACAAAGAAAGAAGCTCCTTTGCCATGTTCACTTTCCAGCCAGATCCTTCCATTGTGGAGCTGTACAATTTTCTTTACTATAGATAGGCCCAGGCCTGATGAGTTTTCTTTGCCTGTTGGCTTGGCAGACAGTTTTTTGTAGTAATTGAAAAGGAATTGTTTGTCATCTTCTGTAAAACCAGGTCCCTCGTCCTTTATTTCAATTAAAACTGAAGCATTTTCTGGTTTACTCACAATGATCCAAACGTTCTTTCCGTAGGGTGAGAACTTGATGGCATTTGAAACTAGATTTTCTATTACCTGAGAAAACCTGATCTCGTCGAGGGCTACTTTGAGCTTCTTCTCAAGGTTCACTACCATGTGAATGGTTTGGTTTTTTCTCTTGGCTTCAAACTCATACTGGTCAATGATGATTTGAATTGCTTTTAAAATATCAAGTTCCTCCAGTTTTAATTCCAGTTTGCCCATTTCCAGGGCAGTATTGTCCAGCAGGTCTTTTACCAAATTGGCCAGTTTTTCAGATGTTTGGCGTATCATGGACGACATCTGGATGATCTCTTCTTCTTTGTTGATCTGTTTGTTTTCTATGAATGAAGCCAGGGAAGTAATATTCCGCAAAGGGCCCTTGAGATCATGGGAGGCCATTCCAAGAAATTCCATTTTTACCTTGTTTGCATTGAACAGTTCTTCATTCCGTTGTTTGGCCTTGTCCTTCTCTTCTTCCAGCTTTCCAATCTCTACTTTGTATTTGTAATCTGTTATTACAAAAGCCATTAAGATCACCTGTAAACACAATAAAAGATCGAACATTATATCATAAGATATCCCGAGATATGGTAACCAACCTAATTTAACAAGTTCAAAAACTATGAGAGAGGATGAAAATAGCAATCGACTTACTAAAAACGGCAAGCCCAAAACATATCCTTTTCTTAAAGACATAATACTAACCATAATCTCAAATGCAGATCCAAGAATTATTGAGAAATAAAAGACTATTAGGAATTGGTCAAGGCCAATTATAGGAGATAATGCACCAATAATCATGATGGCAGATAATATCAAACCAGGAACATGAAATGAAGGAAGCCTTTCTTTTAATTGTAGAAAATAGGTAGTAAATAAAAAACTAAATGCGCTGGTCATAAAACAACTGAAAATAAAGAAGTCATGGTTCAGTTTAAGATTGCCTGGCCAGAGCAAAATCTGAAGGCTCCCATTGTGGCAGAGCATTGATAAAATAAAGAAGCAATTCAGCAAAAAGAAAAATAAATAAGGTATGTACTTGTCCCTCAGGTAAATTATAAGGGCAAATATTGAAGCAAGAAAAAATATGCCTGATACAATTCCTACTCTTAAACTATCTGCTGCCTGTCTTTTTAAAAAGTTTTCTTCTGAAGACAGTTCAAGAAATAAGGTAGTCCCTTCCCTGTCTTTGATTGCCAGATAATAATCATTTATATCATTTTCCTGGAATGGCATAGGCACAACGAACCGGTCTCTTTTTGTATGATTATGAGAAATAAGGCCTTTGTCAATATCTGAGAAAAATATTTGCTCGGCTATGCCATCTTTTACCCGGTACATTTCTAACCGGTCATGGAATAAGTAACCAATGTTAAAAAGAAACCCCCTAAAACTTATTTTTGACTTAATTCTGAAATGAAACCAGTATGTTGAAGATGTTATGCCTAAATTGGGGTATTCCAGTTTGCATTCTTCAAATCTGGTATTGTAAGGTTCAGAAATTAAATCATTGATTGTTAGGCTGTTGGTTTTATCTTCCAATATCCTTGAACTTCTTGCAATAGAGTATGTTTTATCTTCACTATCCAGCTCTATAGTTTTGATCACCTGGCTTAAACAGCAGGTAAAAACTATAAAATTAATTAATAAAAATATTCTGAATTTCATTTGTAATATTTGTTGTCTGGTTAGTTTAACTTTTCAGTTTAATAGTTTAAACGAAAGTTTGTTAAAAAGTTTTTGTTTTTTTATCTAAATGTAATTAATAGCTTAACGTTGCAGATGTATTTAAAATTTGATTTTCTTATATTTTCATTTTTAGCCTTGTCCTGTTCAAAAATGCCAGAAATAAAAGGTTTTGATAAAGATGGTTGGAAAAGGGATGAATTTGGATGCTTAGGTATACGTAATAAGTTTAGTGAAATTCTTGAAACCCAAAGACAATCCTTGAAAGGAGCCCAGGAAACCGATATTATTAAAATTTTAGGCCAACCAAATTCTATCCAGATTATGGAAAGGAAACAAAAATATTTTACTTATTGGATCAATAATCCAACTTATTGTAAAGATTCTTCCACTTTTAAAGCTGTTAAAATTAGAATAAGTGCTCTTAACCAGGTTACTGAAGTATTATTTTAAATTAAACCCCAGGTTCTTTCTAACTCGGGCTAAAACAGGCCCTGAAGTATCTCTCGCTTTGACAGCTCCTTTTTTTAATTCATTTCCTACTTCAGACCGATCATGGTAAAAGAAATTAAATTTTTCTCTTTCATTCGCAAAAGCAGAAATCAGTTTTTCAAATAAAACCTGCTTGGCAGTTCCATAACCATAATTGCCACTTTCCAGGCTACGGCGCATTTCAAAATCTTCATCCTGGTTTGCAACAAGTGAAAAAATCTGGTAAACAATACAAGAATCTGGATCTTTAGGCTCTTCAACAGTTTTAGCATCAGTTACAATACTCATTACTTTCTTTCTAAGCTCTTTTTCAGGCAAGAAAATATCTATGTAGTTATTGTAGCTTTTGCTCATTTTCCTCCCATCAATTCCCGGAATGGTCATTGTATCCTCAGAAATTTTAGATTCAGGAAGTATAAATGTTCCCGGATATCGATGATTGAAAGCTCCGGCAATATCACGGGTCATTTCTAAATGTTGTTTCTGGTCTTTTCCAACAGGCACTAAGTTTGCATCATATAGGAGGATGTCAGCAGCCATCAAAACAGGATAGGTAAATAGTCCGCCACTCACTTCTGCCAGATTTGATACTTTATCTTTGAAAGAATGGGCATTCTCTAACATAGGGAAAGGCGTAAAGCAGTTTAATATCCAGGCAAGTTCACATACTTCAGGTACATCAGACTGACGGTAGAAAACAGTTTTATCTGTATCCAGACCCATAGCGAGCCATGCACTTGCTGTTGCATGGGTATTTTCATCTATAACTTTACCGTCTTTGATTGAAGTCAGGGAATGCAAGTCGGCTATAAATAAGAAGGATTCATTTTTAGGATCTTTGCTTAATTCTATAGCTGGTTGAATGGCTCCAAGAATATTGCCTAAATGTTGTCTTCCTGAGCTTTGGGTACCTGTTAAAATGCGGGCCATATTTAGTATTTAGTACTTAGTAGACTAAGACCTGAGGGTGAAATTATGGAAAGTTTTAAGACTGACAAACATCAGTCTCTTTTTGGATTAAGTCTTAATACTGAGAACTAATAATTGCAGGAGTCTTAATTCGACAA
>JANYCH010000289.1 GCA_025360395.1 Cytophagales bacterium
TCAGCGCCTTTCTTCACCAGCGAGGACTTTCCCCATCTTCTCGGGGAGATAAGAATCGTATTAGTTCCTGACTTAAAATTTGCTGCAAGTCTTTTTATATCGGCTTGTCGGTTAGTAAATTCTATCCCGGAAGCTATTTTACCGAATGTGAATGGGGTAATATTCATAACCCAAATATAAGTTATAATATTGTAACTTACAAAGTTGTAACTTATAATGTTGTAAGATTATTAAGACAGGTATTTCCAGAAAACTAATACACCAACTGAAGCTGCAACAACGGAAGCAACCATTACGGCAGAAGCCGAGACATCTTTGATTAAACCCGCTGAAGGATTCTGATCAGGACTAACAAAATCAACCAGCCTTTCTATTGCAGTATTTACTATTTCAGTAACGACCACAATACCAATAGCAAAAATCAAAAGCATCCATTCAAAGGAATTTATGTTAAAGCAGGTTCGACAAACAATAACTACCGAAATAGCCCAAAAATGAACTTTAAGGTTATTTTCTGATAAAACAGTATTTGAAACCATTCCAGGCAAACTGGAAACTAAGGAGAGATTTATGAATGTTTATCATATAACTAAACAAAAAAAGCACTTATGAAATCAATCATAAGTGCCTGGCCATTTTTTGCTCCCCCTCCTGGGCTCGAACCAGGGACCCCATGATTAACAGTCATGTGCTCTAACCAGCTGAGCTAAGGAGGAATTCCGTTTTGGGAATGCAAATGTAGGCTTTGCGTTTTAATTATGCAATATCACTTTACAGATATTTTTAAATAAATAAGAACCGAAGAATAAGACTTTATGACAAGCTAAAACAGGAAATAATTGCATTTTTAAGACATATTGTCTTAATTTTTATGTTTGGCATTTTTTTCTCTTTATACAGCATTATTAAACCGAATGTTCAACATAAACAAACACAATTATGGCACTCGTTAGATATAATTCAGTATTCCCAGGTTTAGCAAACAACTTGTTAGCAGACTTACTTACAGATTATCCAACCCAACACCAGTTCAGCCCTAAAGTAGATGTTGCTGAAACAGAAAAGGCATTTGATGTCCATGTTTCACTTCCGGGATTCAGGAAAGAAGACATCAAAGTAGAATTGGACGAGAACAGGTTGACAATTTCAGGTGAGAGAAAATGGGAGAAAAAGGAAGAAGATGAAAAGAAAAAATTCCATTTTTTGGAAACGGAATATGGAAAATTCAGCCGGACCTTTACTTTGCCAAGAAATATATTGGCAAGCAATATCCAGGCAAATTATAAGGATGGTATTCTTGAACTTAACATCCCTAAAGAAGAAAAAGATTTGAAGAAACTTCAGATCTCGGTAAACTAAAATCACATAGCAAGAGTCCTGGCAAATGCCAGGACTCTTGCTATTTATATAGTTATAGCTGAACATAACAATAATAAGAAATGTTATATCGTTCAGTAAATGATTGAGAACTTAATTTTAAACCAACATATTCATGAATTCCAAAGGTAGTTTTATTGGTTTGTTATTTGCCTCTGTGTTAGGAGGGGCAGTTTCACTCGGAGGATATAAAATATTGTATCCCGAAAAAATGTATACAACGTATTCAACTGAAAATCCTGTCAGATTTTCAAATTATGAGTATGATACTTCAAAGGTAACAGTTCCTGCGGGTCTTAACTTTATCAGTGCAGCAGACATGGTAAGGCCGGCAGTAGTCCACATCAGGACTTTTTATGAAGCGAAAGAAAAAATCCAAAATCCACATGGCCAAAACCAGATGGATCCGTTTTTTAGGGATTTTTTTGGCGACCAGTTTCAAAATCCACAAGGCCCAAGCGAAGCATCTGGTTCAGGTGTCATTTTAACTCCTGATGGATACATCGTAACGAACAACCACGTTGTGGACAAAGCCGATAAAATAGAAGTGGTGCTTGAAAATAAACATAAATACACCGCCAAAATATTGGGTGTAGATCCTACAACAGACCTTGCTTTACTTAAAATAGAAGAAGCAAATCTGCCCTTTGTAAGATTTGGGCAATCGGATAATTTAAGAGTTGGAGAATGGGTACTGGCAGTTGGAAACCCATTTAACCTGAATTCAACAGTTACCGCAGGGATAGTAAGTGCCAAGGCAAGAAATATCAATATCCTGAGCAGAGCAGATAATAAATACGCAATTGAATCATTTATTCAGACTGACGCAGCCGTTAACCCAGGAAATAGTGGCGGAGCTTTGGTGAACCTTAAAGGTGAGCTTATCGGAATAAATACAGCAATTGCATCTAATACCGGATCTTATACAGGATATTCATTTGCCGTACCTGCTACACTTGTCAAAAAAATAATTGACGACCTTATTAAATACGGTGAAGTGCAGAGAGGTCTATTAGGAGTGTCAATTCAGGATGTTTCTTCAGAACTTGCTGACCAAAAAGGGATCAAAGACTTCCACGGGGTTTATGTAGCAGGAGTGAGCGAAAACAGTTCTGCAAAAGACGCCGGAATTAAAGAAGGCGATATCATCTTAAAAATAAATGAAGCAGTGGTCAATTCAAGTTCCGAGCTTCAGGAACAAGTTGCACGCTATCGTCCTGGCGACAAACTAAAAGTCACTTATTTAAGGGATGGGAAAGAATCTGTGGCTACAGCAACTCTAAAAAATAAACTTGGTAATGTTGAAATTGTAAAGGTGGGAGAGAGTGAAATTTATCAATCACTGGGAGCTACTTTCGAAGAATTGAACAAAGCTGAGAAGGCAAAATTAAATATCAGTAATGGCGTAAAAGTAAAAAAAGTAGCAAAGGGAAAACTCGAAAACGCTGGTGTAAAGGAAGGATTTATCATTACCCATGTAGACAAGAATCCTGTAGGAAAACCTGCTGAATTAGCAGAGCAGCTAAAATCAAAAAAAGGTGGAATTCTAATTGAAGGCATCTATCCTGATGGACTAAAGGGTTATTATGGAATAGGTTTGTGAGGTAATGGCTGATGGTTAAAGGCTATGGCAATTTACTTACTCAAAAACAAAAATGGCTTTTAGTATTATCTAAGAGCCCTTTTTGTTTTACCCCATAACCCAAAAGCTATTGCCTATTTATAATAACTCAATAAATTTCTTTACAATTCCGGCTGTATAAATTTTAGCTGCCTTGTTTAGAAAGAGGTTAAAATCTACATGTGCCATAGCGTCGGCCTTGTCAGAAATTGTTCTGATGCTACACCAGGGAATTCCGCAATCATAACAAACCTGGGCGACAGCGGCACCTTCCATTTCGACGAAAAGTGTATCCATTACTTCAGCCCTTATTTTCTCCCACTGATTGAAAGTTCCTATGAACTGATCTCCACTTGCCAATCTTCCCAGATGTATTTGTGGCAATTCTATCCCTAACTGCTGCATGGTTTCTAAAGAAACCTTGTTGTCGAATTCTGTATTAACAAATTTTTTGGCAGCTGTTTCCAGTTTGGAAGTCAAAACAGGATCTGACTTATAAAAAGAAATATTGCTTAATGGGATTTCAAATTGTGGGAATAAAGGCCTGCAATCCATATCATGCTGAACTGCATCAACTGCAATGGCAATATCCCCGACTTTAATATGGTCTGCTATGCCACCAGCTATGCCTGTAACAAGAATAGATTTTACATTGAATTTATGGATAAGCAAGGAAGCAGTAAATGAAGAAGCTACCTTCCCTATTCCCGACTTTACCAGAACCACTTGTCTTCCGTGAAAATCCCCAATAAAAAAGGTTCGGGAAGCAATTTTGGTTTCAGATTTATTTTCAACAAAGCCCAGCAATAATTCTATTTCTTCTTCCATCGGAATCAAAATACCTATTGGCCCAATAGAATTCTTCACTATTTCTTCCATAAACAACTACTTCTTAATCTTATAAAATTCTAAATTCCCAGTAACTCCGATTGGTGTTGCCTCAACATATTTCAAAATTTCCTGTCTCCTGCTGGTATCCACTAGGCAAATGAATTTAAATCTGGAAATTTCCTTTACCAGAACTTCGGGTGTATTGAGGTTATATCCCCTTCTTCCCAATCTTCCCAACATGGTAAATTCAGGAAACGGATAAGGATAAACTATAAACAAATCATTTCTTTCTGACCATTTGTTGGTTGTTTTTTCCAATCTGTATTTATCCCAGTTTGCCTTATCATTAAAATAGTTTTCATTAAAAGTGTTGGCTTTTATGTTAGTCTGAAGAAGAAGGACCGCTATAACCAATAACCTAATATAACCTTTCACTGATAGCTCTTTGGCACAAATAAGGATAGCAGGGACAATTATTGGTGTCGCATAATACATCTGGACATTTTGAACAATGCCTGCATAAAATAAAAATGCAATACTGCTGAGTATCCACAACCCAATTGAAACGGCCCAAAATGTATCCACTCTTTCAGAAACTGTTTTTTTTAAAATATTATAACAAAGTAAAATAAGGCCTAATATCCCTGCCGCATTAAAAGCATGTCTGAAGGTCTTTTCCAACGCAGAACTTACAACAGTCAAGTCAAGATCATGAACAAAATCTTTGAAAGTCCTTACATAATGGTGTGTAATCGGGTAACCAAATTCGGGATGTTCAAATTGCATAGCATACTTCATCCAGGCAAACAGGAATACAACAGGAATTATAACCAGTAACCCATAAATCAAAAACGATTTTAAAGTTATCTTCATCCGGTTAAGAAAAAAGTGATGGGCTATAAAAAATACTATAATAACGAAGCCTGAAGGTTTGACGATAGTGCATAAAGTAACTGTGGCAATGACCAATGACCATTTTAAATATGGCCTATTGATATAAAAATACCAATAAAGTGAAAGACAAAACAGGAAACTTACCATCGTTTCTGGCATAACTGAAATCATCTGACTCATTGCCAATGGATTAGATGTGTAGACCGCTACTCCCAACCAACCTACTAAAACTCCCCACTTTTTTTTAAGAATAAAAAATAATAGCCAGGCAGAAAACAAACCAAGCAACAGGTTAGCCAGTCTGGCATTGAAAAGATTTACAACAAAAATCTTCATAAAAGATGCAGTATACAAAGTTTGCAAAGGAAATTCCCCTGGCAAACGGCCATCATCAGAGTTCCTTACATCATATTTAGGCTGCAGGAAGGAACCAGGTTCTTCAATAAAATTTCTAGCTACT
Organism: Cytophagales bacterium; assembly: GCA_025360395.1. Taxonomy (GTDB): domain Bacteria; phylum Bacteroidota; class Bacteroidia; order Cytophagales; family UBA9547; genus UBA9547. Next base: position 5,184 of record JANYCH010000289.1, read on the forward strand.
CCATAAGTCTGGGCATCCCTCCATGCATTTTGCCCTGTAAAAGGATGATCAAGCAGCGAACTTGTATGCACCACATTGAAAAGGCAGACAATGATCAAAAACCATCTGAAAAAACTCTCTGACAAAATGAATTGGACTGGTTTATTTAAATTCATCATAAACTGCAAATGTACCAATTTAAAACACTCCAGTCGGGAACAAAAACAGGATAATGAATCCCTGATTTTTTACGTAACTTTGTTACTCTTATTTTTCCATGCGCGAAAACGACTTCCGTAAAAACACTACCAGAAAAGCAGAAAGGGCTGTTGCAGAAGAAGAGACCCCATCTGAAAAGAAAAAGTTCTCCCTTCCTAAATTTAGTTTCCTGAAAGACAGGAGGTTCCATGTAAGCATAGGTTTTTTGCTCATGGCGTTTTCTTTCTTTTTATTCATTTGTCTTGTTTCCTACATTTTTACAGGAAAGGCTGATCAAAGTGTGGTACAATACATTTGGGATGAAGATGTAAGAGATTCAGGACTTGAAACAGACAATTGGCTTGGTTTAACAGGTGCACTCCTTTCACATTATTTTATATTTAAAGGGGTGGGGATTGCAGCCTTCCTTTTTGTGCCGATTTTCTTTTTGGTAGGTTATAAAATTGTTTTCCGAAAAACTCCTACCCCATTTATGCCGGTGGTTGGTTTTTCTACATTTTTCATGGTATGGTTGAGCAGCTTATTTGGCTATCTCGCTTATGTTACTGAAGGAGAAAATCCTATCAGCTTTTTAGGAGGAAGTATAGGTTATCACATAGCCTTGTATTTTCAAAGCCTGGCAGGATATGGAACCTTTCTTATCCTTGGTTTAGGGCTTTTAATTTTCATTGTTTACTTCTTTAACATAACAGAGTTTGGAAAGAAAGATGGAGCTATTGGTAAACCTGATAAGGTTAAAAAAGAAAAAATCCCTGTAATAACGGAAGAAGAAAACCAGGAGGAAGATTTAGAAGAATTGGATCCTGAGCAGGAAGCCATGATTTCTGATGAATATGACCCTTTGCAAAACTGGGTTATAAAAGGAAATCAGGAAAAGAAAAAAGAAAAGACTTCACCTGCAGGATTAGAACTACAGATTGAAGATGTGGAAGATGCATTGCCACCCACTTTTGTACAT
>JANYCH010000373.1 GCA_025360395.1 Cytophagales bacterium
TAAAATAACAGACCCTCCAGATTGAGAAGCTGTAACAAAGGCCCAATTATTGTCTGTCAAAAGCGGCGAACCGGGAGATACATTATAATTTCCTTTTGATGGGTCAATGAATTTGGGATCTTCAAAGCGTGATTGCATATCCCCGTAAATCCTTCCTTTCCAGGCATTAAAATCAACTAATTTGGTGCCGTTTGCTGCATCATTAGGAATAGCAAAAACTAATTGATTAGGGGAATAAAATGTATTGTAATTGCCAATTATTTTATCATTGCCGGAATAAAGCTGTTCCCACCTTGGCATGTCGAACAATCTTTGGCTGCCATTTTTGGCTACCATTATATTATAAAAAAATGCCGGGTTAACTGTCCTGTAGTCCGCTGCCCCTTCAGGACCATCATATTTTCCATCCCTTATATACTCAGGGTCCCAGTTAGATCCTATAGTCTTATCATTATTATAAAAAATATTTCCTCTTAGTGTAGCATAAAGTGAATTGCTGATCGAAATACCATAACCACCATTGGCGATTGTATTATTTTTTAAAAGGTAATCTCCGCCACCTATTTCATAATATAAGTTTGGGACATTAACTGTATTGTCTGCTATATAACAATCTTCAATTGTAACATTTACAACCCTGTTATCAAGCCAGATCCCACCGGCATAATTATCCGTAAGTTTACAGCCCCGGATTATAAGGTTCCTATAAGTAAGGATCTTAAACGTAGAAGTGGCATCGCCCCAATATTTACCATATAAAAATGTTCTCCATTTGTTTTTTGAAAAAGTGCATTGTTCAAAAACTGCATCATGCTCAATATCGTCATTAAAAACAGGCCCGATACCTATTCCATTACTTCCGTTATTAATAAGCTTTACCCTTCTTACCAAAAGGTCTGTACCCATCGTCTGAAAGCCAGAACCATTATTGTTCCTGAACTCGCAATCTTCTATCAGACAATGAAATGCCCCCAATTCATTGTCCCGAACAGCATGTTCAAATGTGAGCCCTTTTAAAGCAAAATAACTTGCATAAGCCGGTGTGTAGTACAGCCCTGTTTGGATAGAACGGTCCCTGGTCGGGACTTCCACTAGTTTTGTGTTAGGATTACCACCTGGGGACATTTTTAAATATACTACATGGGCATTCAGGTCTATCCAAAAGGAGTTTGCCTTAAGATCAGATTTATTTAAAACCTGCTCCATTTGTTCATGATCTACATACACCATTTCTCGTCTTAACCCTAAAGGCTGGATATTACCTCGATCATTAGGATCTACTGCTGGTGGTGTGCCATTATCATCCACGGGAAAATTTGTTGCAAACCAATTCCTCGAGTATAAATCTGCTTCAGGTTGTTTATTCCAGTTTGTCCAAACATCTGACCCACTGATAACCACAGTGCCTTTTTCTTTCGCCTCTATAATAAGAGGTTGGGTTTCGCTACCTGCAAAGGAAGAAAAAACTAATGCCTCCCTGTAAGTTCCCGGATATAAAATAATCCTAGTACCTGGTTTCCTTCTTGACAAGGCTGCGCTTACTGATTTGAAAGGTTGGGCATCTGTACCAGGATTCCCATCATTCCCGTTTGCACCGTTCACATACAGGGTCTGAGTGATATTGTAATTGGTAACCCTGTTGCCCCACATATTGGCTTCAAAACTAATATCATGAACAATGTGATTGACAGGAACCACCTGAGCTAGACTTGACATGGTACTGCCAATAAGGATAGACAATCCTAAGAAATAGTTTTGTAATGGTTTTTTCATGGTTTCAATAGTTACACTTAACAAGGTAAAAACAGGCTTGCATCTTTCAATATTTCAAATTTATACCAAAATAGTTACATTAAAAAATTAACAAAGATTTAAATGAACTGACATTCAATTGGTTAATTGCAATATCCCATTTCAATACCATTAAAAGAAACAAAAAAATATTATCAAAAATGTTAAAAAGACATATTTGTTTTTTAATCCAAACAGTACATTTCACTTAGGTACAAGTAATTGATAATTAGACAATTAAGATTTCTTAACAATCTCCTTGGAAACTACTTTCTGGTTAGACCGCTTTAAAAAATTTATAGTAGAGCCCATTTAGCTACTGTAGGCAAATTTTATTTGGTTTTTGGTGATGTTGGGAGTTGCAATCATTCTCATCATTAGGTTGTCGAATATGCCATCTTTATGAATTGACCTATTTATCCTGTAACAGAAC
>JANYCH010000380.1 GCA_025360395.1 Cytophagales bacterium
ATTGAGATCTACACAGATGTAAAATGCTATCAATATTTAAAAGAACTAAAATGGAAAGATGGATTTGTGTGCCCTAAATGTGGGAACAAAAAATCAGGAAGGGGAAATACCAATTTTACTTTCAAATGTACACAATGCCAGCACCAGGAGTCAGTTACTTCACACACACTCTTTCATGGAGTTAAGTTTCCAATATCAAAGGCATTTTACCTTGCGTATTATATAATGAAAAATGGTAACGATTTAACCTACGAACAATTATCAGCTATAGTAAGCCTGACTAAGAATACTGTTTGGAAATTTGGCAGAAAAGTAAATAGCGGCCTTCAATCTTTAAACAATAAGAAAAATGGTAATGCCGGATGGGAAAATCTGGTATTGACTACTCCAGATGATTAATAAGACCTTTCTTCGTTAAGATTTAATTTGATTTTTTGAGGTATTTTATAACATAACCCGCCAGATATTAATGGCCCACCAATGCTCACCTCAACAAATCCTGCCATTTTCTTGCTAACCCAGAATTTAGCCCCACTTCCAAATTTAAAGGAAAGTGGAATATAGAAAGGAATTTCTTCATGAACATCTGTGTTTGAAGAAGTTACCACAAATTTGTAAAAAGCTGCACCCAGCGCCAAATGAAAATATGGATCGAAAAAAGGACTTCTTCCGAGATGGAGGTCAAATCTTAATGTAGTGTTGAGCCTTGAAAGATCCTTGGAAATTATGGCTGAGCTGGTGCTTAAAACAGAAGGTTTGTAGATGTAATAATATCCAGAAGTGTCGTAAGTAGAATTAGAGTATTCGGTTTTTATTACTTTGGCTACTACTGAAGTATGTGCATACCATAAATCAAGCCCTACCGTAAACCTTTTAGTTAAAAAATGTTCTACACGAACTCCCCAACAGCCAGAAGAGGTATTGCTTACTACATTATACCTTTTTTCTACTATTACATTTTGACCATTATCATTTATTTCTGATTCTTTTGTAGTATCAGTAAATTGTGCTTTAAACATGACTTTGTACCAGTCTGTACCCACGTATGCACTGAAATTGGTGCTTCCTGGTTGATTTGCCTGTGAAAAGCATCCAATGCTAAAAAACATCAGGTAAAATAAAATTTTAATATTCTTCCTCATTTTTTAGCTTTTCTAAGTCTTTGTTCAAGTTTATTTTTTCTTTTTTAAGCCATCGTTTAAAAAACCCTATGCTTATCAAAGGGCCTCCCAGACCAACATCAATCAGCATTCCTATTTCAGGATTAAAATAATATTTCAATCCCATGCCTACTCTTCCTGTAACTTGGGGTAATGGATTATCTTGATTATAAACTGATCGGTTAGTTGAGTTGAAATTATATCGGGAATACAAGTATCCTATTCCGAAATGTAAATAAGGATCAAATTTATCGTGTTTAGCAAGGTGAATTGTCATTTTTAATATGGCATTTACCCTTGTTAAGTTGGCATTAAACGAAACATTATTTGAAGCAGATATAACTTTACTTGGATTATAAATGCCTGTGATATTTGTATTAACATACCAGACATCCAGACCTAATCCCATCCTTTTAGTTAATATATGGTCTAATCTGAGACCTATTGGTCCCTGACCACGTGTATTGATATTATAAATACCAGAGGAACCTGTAGCAGCTCTGAAAATTATTTTCCACCAATCCGGATATCCATAATAGACTTCAACAGTTGTGCTTTTTTTAACTACAATTTGAGAATGCCCTTTTTCGGAGAAGCTCAGAAGGAGAAAACTTATAATAAAAATTAATCTGAAGCTCAAAATTTTTGGTTTGATTGCAAATCTATAAAGAAAGATAAAACATACTATGAATGTATTTTATAATTGACATTTATTGTATGTTTATTCTGGAAATAATTAATCAACCAGACTTCTGCTTATTTCCCTTTTTACATCTTTTTCTTTAATGCCTTCTCTTTTATCATACAATTTCTTTCCTTTTGCCAGGGCTATTTCTAGTTTGGCCCATCCCCTGTCATTAATAAAAAGCCTGACGGGTATTATAGTTACTCCTTGATCCTGGGATTTATCATAAAGCTTTTTTAACTCTTGCTTCTTAAGCAGCAAAAGCCTTTCTCTGATAGGTTCGTGATTATTATAAGTTCCCTCGTTGTATTTTGAAATGTTAATTCCAATAGTGACTAACTGCGTTGGGCTTTTAAAAAAGCAATATCCATCTGTAAGGTTTACATTTCCCATCCGGATAGATTTGATTTCTGTACCTGTAAGTAGTATGCCTGCTATATAAGTATCTATAAAAGAATATTCAAAGCTTGCCTTTTTGTTCTTAATCTGTATTTGTCTGGCAAACTTGTCTTTGTCTTTGGTCATAAATAATAGTCGGGATTAGTTAAAAGTACTGGGCCATGTAAAGTTATTTAATTGCGAATGATTGTAACAGATAGTGCTAGAATTACTGAATAAATTGTTAAAGGATAAACTAATGTTTTTAAATACTCATCTATTTAATACATTAGTTTATTTTTATGTTTAAAGGCAAGGATGATAATAATTATGTAACTTTTTGCAATAAATCTTACATACAAATAAAATAATTTTTAGAATTAAATATTGCTTTTAGAATAATTAAATGGACAATATGGGTAAAATAATCTCAAATTTGTAGAATTAGTTATACACTTTGTCTTTGAAACTTGAACTTTAAGTATTAATATTACGTATTGATTCACGAAAGAAAGTTTCATATTTTACAAACCGAATGTTATGAAAATAAAAATTATAAATATATCAGCACGTTTTATGCTTGGTTTCTTACTTCTTATTTCTTTTGCAGGAAATTCTCAGAAACCATCTTTCAATGCAAACACAATAGTAAATCCTTATGATGGAGATTTTGCTTATGGAACGAACCCTGGCTACTATGGTGGTTACAACAATAATGCTACAAGCGATAAGTTAATGGGTGATCTATTTGCAAAAGGAGGTTTTCATACCACCCGCCCTGCTTTATATGATTATTTTTTGGAGCAATATGGTACTAACATCAGGGTCCCTGAATTCAAGTATTTTACTGAAACTCTAGGAATGAAAGAAATGACATTATTCGTTAGCGGGCCAAGTGAAGAACATCGCGATACAAGCACAATCATTTGTAACGGTGTTAGAAAAAGATCCAAAATGTTTAAAAATCTTTATACTCCAATTTGGATCACAGGTTCAGATGGTAAGCAAACTATTAACCCAAATAATTATTACGCGGCTTACGTTTATAAGCTTGTAACAGTTTATGGTCCATATGTAAAATTTTATGAAGTATGGAATGAGCCGGATTTTACTTCAGGTCCAAACCCTTATAAACCAGCAGGAGCCGCTGGCAACTGGTATGACAATGGACCAAATCCTTGTGAACTTGACAATATGTATTCTAACATTGCTAGTTATGTTAGAACATTAAGAATAACTTATGAAGTTGTTAAATCTGTAGATCCTTCAGCATTTATTACAACAGGTGGAATTGGTTATGAGAGCTTTCTTGACTATATGATGAAAAGTACCGATAATCCGGACGGTGGAAAAGTTACTTCTGCTTATCCTTTAAAAGGTGGTGCTTATTTTGATGTATTAAGCTATCATATGTACCCTCAGTATAACCTTAACAAATGGGATAATAAACTTGCAGGGTTTTCATATGCCAGGCATTCTGACAAGGCGGCACAGGTTGTATTTGAATTCAAAGATAAACTTCAATCTGTACTCGCCAAAAATGGCTATAACGATGCAGTTTTCCCGGCAAAGCATTTTATCCTTACAGAGGTTAATATTCCGAGAAAAACTTATACTGGAAAAGATTGGATCGGATCAGATGCAGCCCAAAGTAACTTTATAATCAAAACCTATATTGGTTCACAGAAAAACAATGTTCGCCAGATGTATACTTACTGTTTAGGTGATAAAACTACTTCTGATTTAAGTTCAGGAAGTTCAGACGGTATGGATTTGATGGGAATGTATATTGACTTGAATAAATCAACTCCGGCAACAGTACAGCTTTCTCCTGGTGGGGTAGGGGCAAAAACCGTATCTGACTTCTTATATACATACAAATACGATGCAACAAAAACAGCTGCGTTGGCTTTGCCTGCTACAGTAGATGGTGGTGCATTTACTAAAGGGGGTGAAACAAGGTATGTTTTATGGGCTAAAACAGCTACAGATTTAAGTGAAACAGCTACTGCTACATACACTTTTCCAGCAGGGTTAGGTGTAAAATCAATAACTGTAAGACCTGCAGACAACGGGGTAAGACCTTCTAATACCCTAGTTAATGGTAATATAATTGTACTAACCGGCACTCCATCGTTTATAACTGTAAATAGTTCAGGAACAACAGCTCCTGCAATTTCGGTAACAGCCGGTTCTGATAAGATAGTTACTTTGCCTATTTCTAGCGTTACTTTACAAAGTACTGTATCTAATTCAATAGCAACCAGCTATATCTGGACTAAAAAATCAGGTCCTGCTGCAAATTTGGTTAATGCTACTACGGCTAATCTTTTAGTTGATAACTTAACAACCGGAGTCTATTTATTTGATATTACCGTAAAAGATGGTAAAGGAATTTCTGCATCAGATCAGGTACAGGTAAATGTAGTTGCGAATGCTACTACTCAAGGTCCGACAACAGTAACCCCTTCGCCTTTTAAAGTAACATTCCCTAAGGTAACTGCTATGAACATATGGAAAGATGTTTCATCTGCTACATTTTACAAATCAGCTATAAGAGTGCAAGTTGAATCAACAAATCCGGATGCTATTGCTTCGGTAGACTTCACTATGGGATCAACTAAATCTACAGACGGGTGGGCTACTTTAGAAGGAAGCGCTCCAACTTCTTACTGCTTTCATAATACTTATTATGCGCTTGCATCAGGAACTTATACGGTTGATTTGGTTGTAACTGACAAAAAAGGTATTAAAACCAAATCTAAAGCCACGTTTACTATCAGCAATGATTCGCCAGCGGAAGCCAGGATAGAAGATGCCACTTCAGTTGAAAAGTCTTCTGTTTTGTCAGAAAACGGTCCATATGGTATCTATACTTTGCAAGGTGTTCTTTTGACCCAGGGAAATGGTCGCTTTGATTCTAATTCTAACAATTTTTCTGCTGGTGTTTATATTATCAAAACTCCAGAGAAGTCTATTAAATTTTTAATTGAGAAGTAGTATTCTTTATTACTACAAATATTCGGTTTCATACTTTAAAAAGGTAGCAGATTTCTGTTGCCTTTTTTTCTTTTCTAATCCTTTTTCTTTACGAATGAATATGTAATTCCTTCTTGTTCTATTAATAAGGTTAGAATCTCGTTAATTCCCTTTTTTGCTATTTCATATTTATAAAGAAGTGAAGTTGGGCTTAATCCCAGTGCAGGTTCCAGTATTAATTTATCAATCCCTTCAATTTTGTAAACCGATTCAGCCTGATCCATACCATCATTTATAATGTAAGTATTGTCTTCAAGAAACTTAACGAACTTGCCTGAATCTGTCTTTCCGTTAAGAAAGTCTGGTGAGATCCAAGTACCGGTTAAGTTTTTCATAATTAGTTAATTTGAATGTTACACTTAATATATTAAATTACCGTGCCATGTTAATTTTGTTTTTAAAATTCCTTATTGAATTGAAAATAACAAGGATATATAAACAGGTAATTTCCATATGTATTTATTTTAATAAATAACTGTGCCATAAAAAAAGGCGATCATTAGACCGCCTTTCTCTTTTAAATTAATGCCGGGCATTACCTATTCAATGATGGTTCGGTTCATGTAAAACAGGGTAGTCTGTATAGCCTTCAGGACCTGGTGTATAAAATTTATCGAATTTAATTTCTGGATTTAAAAGTTCATCATTTTTAAAACGTTCTACTAAATCAGGATTACTTAAAAACTTAACCCCAAAAGCCACCAGATCGCCTTTTTTTGCCTGCAGGTCGTTTTCGGCACTTTGCTTTGTATAGCCTCCACTTAAAATATAGGTGTTTTTAAAATTCTCCCTGATGCTCGTTTTAACTTCTGGTTTTACTTCAGGAGCGCCTTGAGCCGAATGGTCTACAACATGGATATATGCAATGCCAGTTTTGTTAAGTTCTTTAGCGAGCTGTGTGTATACCTGATTAATTTCATTGTATAAAGAAAGACCGTTGAAAACGCCATATGGCGACACTCTGAT
>JANYCH010000397.1 GCA_025360395.1 Cytophagales bacterium
TTAAAAAAGATAGAAACAAACCAGCAGCTAAAAATTAAAAAGGATGATATAAGATATGAAAAATTATCTAGGATGTTATAATGATTAGTATACAATTAGAGTATTGAAAAGATTAATTGGGTTAACAAAATAGATATTTACATTGATCGATTCTTTGTAATTACTTTTTAAATATAATTTTTAATCCCACTTTGAGTGATAGCTATTTCCGGAAAGATAGGATATATTTAATTCTACACTCCTATCAATTAGTAAGATGTTGCCATTAGAATCTGAGAGCCTTAACTTATTTATAAAATATTGGCTTTTTAAGCCAAGGTATTTCATAAACAAAGCTGATTCTACAACCGGGTTACTTCCATCAGAAATGCTTTCAAAAGTATATGTAGCCATAAAAAAGTAATTGTCGATAAAATGTACTTCACATTTTGTGCTTATACCATCAATATGAAATTTATAAAATAGTACTAAGTGCCCCTTAATCAAAGGATTATTTTTCATTTCAAATTTTGGCTTTCCCAAAAACTTTTTTAGTTGGGAAATGCTTGAACCGAATGGAACTTCACGAAATTTGATGATTTCGGAGGTGTTCAAGTCAGTTTCAGATTTTTTATTTAAAAGACCGGATAGACTTTCCCAGGAAGAAATCCTGTTAAGTCTAGTCCTGTAATAGTAGGAAGCTTCACTTTCCCTACTTTTTTCCTTTTTGAAAAGGGTTAATATCTTATCAATTAAAACATAATTTTGTTCGGTCACAATTATTAAGCATTTTTAAGTGGTAGGTTATTTATCCTTACTGTTTTTATCTCTTTTTGTTTAACAAAAGATGAATTAGTTAGGAATAAAAAGTACTAATTTGGAAAATATTTTTGTTAATTTCTTGGATTCGTAATTAAAATGGCTTGTAGTATTCACAATCCAATTGATTTTTTAACCAAAGTATTGTCATTTTTCAGCCTTAACAAGCTAATTGATTATAATAATCTTGTTGTCCATACAGATTCTATTATCCTTCATGTCATTAAAGCCTATATTATCTAAAAGATATTGAAGTGAAAAGAGTTTATAAGCCTGGGATAATACAAAGTAGATCAATCAAAGATTGTTACAAGACAGAATCCTATCAACAGAAATTGGTCATTGTTAAATAGTATATAGTTTTCAAATTCACTAAAAGGGGCTATACTTTGGCCAGACCTGTCCTATGAAAGGCATGACCGGTGGCCAGCCTACTGTGGTTGAGATGATTGGTTTAGCCTGATTAAACAGTCCGCAGAAATACATCTGTTTTATGAACTGCTATGATAAGCTTTGATGGAATAGGGGCTACTTGCCGGAACAGGGCTTTTATAGGCTGTGAGCACCTATAGAATAAGGCTTAATCCAAATATTTATTGTTTTCAAGCACATACGAGGCAAATAACCTGGGCAGGTTGTTTGCCTCTTTGGTTTTATTATTGATGTGCTGAAGCAAGAATTCTTTTATAGGATGTTGTGAGCTAAGTCCAAATCCCCATTTTTTCCTGTTAAAATAGCTGGATGGTATCATATCAAATAGCAACTCTTTTAATATATGTTTGTTTGGTTTAAACCTGTGCTGCAGGCTAAGCGACAAAACATATTCTACTAACCTGTGATCCAGAAAGGGAACCCTGGCTTCCAGGCCGAATTTCATAGATGCCCTGTCCATTTTTACAAGTAAACCATCTTTTAATGCTACTTCTAATTCAAAAAGGATTTGATCAGTCATGGCTGAACCTGATTTTTTAAAGTCGAATCCTTTGTAATTATTCCTTTTAAGTTTAGCTACTTCTTCTGAAGAGTAAAAACCGTGTTCCGAGCTGTAAATCTCAGAAGCCAGGTAATGTGTGCCCGATTTTCTCAGCATTCTATCCAATTTATAAAACCTTGCATCATTTAAAAATCTGTTCAGGAACTGCATTGGTTTAAGGCCTGTCCTTATAAAAGGATTATTGAGCCTGGAAGCCCAATTGTAAGAATTATAACCTAAAAAAATTTCATCTGCACCTTCGCCAGACATGGCTACTTTCACATGTTTTGATGCCAGTTCCGATACCAGCATCGTAGGAATGCTGGATGTATCGGCAAAAGGCTCATCATAAGTGGCATTTACTTTACTAAGAAACTCAACGGCTATGCTATCGCTCAGGTAAGATTCATAGTGTTCTGTTTCAAGGAATTCAGCTATTCTTCTGGCAAAAGGAGCCTCATTATGAATACCATTTAACCCGATAGTAAATGTTTTGATCTTATTAGGATGAATTTTGCTGGCGATGGCCGCAAGTAAACTGGAATCTATCCCACCACTTAAAAATAAGCCAACCGGGACATCGCTTATCAAATGCTCTTCAACAGAAGAGAAGAGCAATTCTTTTATTTTATTTTTTGCCTGCTCAAAGCCTGTTTTTTCAGTTTGGATGAAATCTGAAGCGTTCCAGTAATTCCAGGTTTCCAGTTTCATGTCTTTACCGATTTTGCCAAATGATGCATTCGGAAAAACATGGATTTCATTGAAAACAGTTGAACTCGATGGAACGAAGCCGAGGTGTAAAAAGTGATTTACCGATTCTTTGTTGTGGGTGAGTTTATTTTTTATTTCTGCAAGGTCTGCTATTGACTTAAGTTCAGAAGAGAAAATGAAAGTGTCAGATGACAGGTAATAGTAAAGTGGTTTTATGCCAAACCTGTCCCTGGATATCCAGAAGCAATTTTCCTCTTTATCATAAACGACAAAAGCGAACATTCCGCGGAAATATTCAACACATTTTCGTCCATGTTTTACAAACATTTCAAGGATTACTTCTGTATCAGACGAACTTCGTAAATCAACATCAACCTGTTTTTGGAATTCCCTGAAATTGTATACTTCACCGTTATATACCATTACATATCGGGCATTCGAAGAAGTAAATGGCTGGTTGGCTTTATTGCTTGTATCAAGGATGCTTAGCCTGTTGTGGGCCAATCCTACACCACTGGCAATAAATTTGCCTGAAGCATCAGGGCCACGGTGGTGCTGGCATTTAAGAAACTGGTTAAGTGTTTCTTCTGATAGTTTATTATCCGTTGTTATATATCCTGCTATACCGCACATTATTTGCCTTTATTTAAATTGAGGATATAGTATTTAAGGATCGCCAGTCCTCTTCTTTTAAACAGCTCTTTTTTTGATAGCTTAATTGTTTTCTGCAAATCTCTTCGCAGACCTTTGTTTGAACCATGTAAGACCTTATTCAAACAAAGAAGCGAATACATTTGGGCTCGGATTTGGTCCAGATATTGCCCCCGTTTAGCCATAAACTCCTTATCATTTCTCAAACTTTTTATAATCAGGGCAATAGTAAGGCGGCTTTTACTTTCATTAAAATTGTTCAGGCTTCTTTCATCATGCTGTAGCATGCAAGCGGTAATCCTGTTGTCATAATAAAATTTATAGCGCACAGACAGGCGCAGCCAGTAATCCCAGTCCTCCGATGGACAAAGCATTCTTTCAGGATTGAAGCGAACTTTATCCGTCACTTTCTTTTTTAAGAATACACCTATGCAGCTAAAATAATTTCCTTTTAAGATAAACTCGTTTGCATCTCCTGAGAGGGAATTATTGGCAAAAAATAATTTTCCGTTGATGTCCCTAACCTCATAACCTTGTCTGTAAAAATCAGGATAATTTAGTTTTTGTAATTTGTTGAAAGCATGTTGTAAATGATCCGGGTAAAAAATATCGTCAGAATCTACAAAGGTAACATATTGTCCTTTAGCCATCTCCATTCCAACATTTCTTGCAACACCTCTTTCTTCATTTACCTTATGTAAATATTTAATCCTTTTATCATCAAAATTAGCTACAACGTATTCAGTATTATCATTTCCGCCATCATCAACAATAATCAGCTCAAAATTTCTGTAAGTCTGTTTTAAAACCGATTCAATAGTTCTTTGTATCAGAATCTCCCTGTTGTAAGTAGGAACAATTATCGAGAATAGTATAGATTCAGGCATACAATCCTTCTAATTCTTTGATCATTTTATGAATTCCAAAAGGTTTCCCGACGCTATTTTTGGCACGGATGCCCAAACTTAAAGCCATTTCAACATTTTCTGTTATTTCCACCATTTTAATTAAGACTTCTTCACTGTTTTTATATGGAACTAGAAAAGCATTTTGTTGATCAATTATCACTTCAGGGGCAATTCCGGACAAGGTAAATACCGACGGGATCCCTGCGGCCATAGATTCTATGTAAACCTGACCAAATGCTTCAGAATGTTCATCTATTGGGGTATGTACAAAAATATCAAAGGATTTAAACAAGGTAAATAAATCATTTTCAAATCGAATTTCAGTATAACTCACTTTGGGCAAAGAAGCCAGCAGCATTTTAATCTCATTTTCAAAAGGACCTTTTGCATTCGCCAATACCAAATGCGCATCTGGATATTCCCTTAAAAATATCTTAAAAGCAGGAATAATATATTGTATGCCTTTCCACTCCGTATACCTGGACACAACCCCGACAACAGGCCGGTTTTTAGCAAAACCATATTTAGCTTTTAAGATTTTAATTTGTTCTTGCGAAACCTTCTCGAAACCTTCCAACCGAAACCCATGATGGATGATCTGAATTTTGTTTGATTCCACATGTTCTTTTTCTATCAATACATCTTTCACTAACTTACTAACGGCTATAATTTTAGTACTGTAACGATTGATTAATTTATCATACAAAACGCCCTTTGGAAAATAAACATGGTGATATGTTGAATAATGCCTTGTATAAATTCTGGTTTTGATACCCGCCATTTTTGCTGAAAGTATTCCCACAAGGCCTGCATCTAAAAGGTGACAATGAACAATATCTATTTTATGATGTTTAAGAAACTGATAGGTTTTGAATGTTGCCTTTACCAAATCTGCTTTGTTTTTATATCGAATCCTGGAAAAGGGAACATCGTGAGATTGTAAATAATCTTCCAAACCGCCATTTGATGAGTGAAGTAACACAAAAAACAATTTGTACCTACTTTTGTCCAGCAATTCAGTTATCCATTCAAACGCCAGCGCCTTATCAATACCGGAAACAACGTAACAAATGTTTTTCATTTAGATAAAGGCAACTTGCTCAATTAGGTTAATTTCTCTTATGGATTTGCAAAAATAATATATAATATCTGCTTTTATGATCTATCCGGAACACAGTAAACTATATAAGCTGTTTTTTGATCTTTATACTTCCCTGATTATAAAATCTGATTTTAAAAATTTAAAACTTGAAGTACAGGATATTGGACATTATGATCAACTGCCGTTGTTGGTCATAGCCAATCACTATTCCTGGTGGGATGGTTTCTTTCATTATCATTTGAACAATGTTCTGTTCAAAAAGAAATATCATGTGATGATGCTTGAAGAACAGCTGAAAAAAAGAATGTTCCTGACCAAACTGGGAATTTTTGGTGTAAAAAAAGGAACACGGGATGCTTTAAGGTCGCTTGAATTTGCCAATCAGTTGTTAAAAGTAAAGGATAATATGTTGTTAATTTTCCCTCAAGGTAAAATCGAAAGTCAGCATACACATGAGTTTGTATTTGAAAGTGGTGCAGAAAAACTGATCTCGAATAATCCGGATATTAAAGTGGTTTTTGTAGCGTCTCTTATTGACTATTTTTCTGAAAGAAAACCAGTTGCTACTTTCTATATCAAAACCTTTTATCCTATTGAAGGCAAATCTATTGAAGGATGTTATAACTGTTTTTATACCGAATGCTTCCAGAAACAATTACTAAGAGCATATTAAAAGAGGTCCAGCCTTTGTGTTGGCCTCCTTGTAGGTTTCTGCCAGATTTTAAAAAGTGTCCGTATCCCAATTTCATGAGAGGGTCCTAAAATTCCTGTTTTATTTGAAATAGGAATATCATAAGTATAATTGGCCTGAACATTTCTTTTTCTGAACCCAAGGCTTATAGCAAAGCTGGTAGTATTGGTAGTCCCGCTGACTTTTGAGAAGTAATTTCCTCTCAGCATAATCCCGAGGCTAAACGGCTCATAAGCAAGCTCGGTACCAAGGTAAACCTGTTTACTGAAACCAATGCTTGAGAAAGCAACATTGGGCATAATAAACCTTTCTTTCTTTTCTTTCCGGCTTATTACGTTTGCCATAAACTCAATTTTCATCCCGGTTTGTACCCCGAAACCTATTGGCAATTTGCTCAGGGAAGAAAAGCCTGTTTGGGGCATCAGTAAATTGTAACCACTTGCGCCGAGCCAAAAGTTATTAGCTGTAAATAAAACTCCAGAATTAAGATTAAAATAAGTTTTTTGCAATCCTGGCAGGTTTTCCGCTGAAGTTGAACCTGTTTGCCCGTTCACTGAAAGCTGGTCATTAAATAACAAATTACCCTGGTTCAAACCCTGGATCCCAACCAATGGTTCTGCCCCGGCTTTTAAAAAGGTGTTATGGCCTAATTTAACCGTGTAAGAATAATAGGCACTTATCCTTGTGGACCTGTAATTCGAAACCCCGGCCTGGTCGGTATAGACTAAAAACCCTATTCCAGAATTTATACTGCTAAAATAATTATCAGCATAAACAGAATAGGCTGTGATAGGTTCGTTGAAATTACTCCATTGGTTCCGGAAATTAATTCCTGCCCTGAATTTATGGGAAGAACCCGCAAAAGCCGGATTCACTGGTAATGGATTGGTATAGTATAAAGTATAAAGAGGCTGTTGGCCAAAAACTAAAATTTGACTGAAAAGGAAAACAATAAACAAGAACAGATTTTTCATATTACCGGAAGGCAGGCATAAATTTTGATTAGCCTAAAAAACTAAAAACGTCCTCACTTCTTTTTTAATTGTTTCTTTATCTAACCCTTCAAGAAGGCTTAGGGTAATTTTTCTGATTAAAACCCCAACTACTGCTTTTCTGAACCCTAATTTTTCGGCCATTTCTACGCAAAAATGAAGTTCATTGTCTTCAGCTATTCCGTCTGCCAGCATTAGTTCTACAAGGTCATAAATCTGTTCAAACCGTTCATCATCTGAAGTGGCGGGCACGAAATTGGTATTTCCCGGATTGTCGATAATGTTTTCTACCTCTGTTTTTTTTAATCCTTTTCTTGTTCCGATTTTAATAAGGATATCCTTTTCTGAGTCATCTATATTCCCATCCGCCGAACTTAGGGCAACCAGGTTTCTGAGATGGTTTTTTAACTGCTTAGTCTTTTTGGATTCGAAAAACTCGAACATAATTTTCAGGATCAGGGTAATTTTGCAATTTAATAGTTAATAAAGATAACCAAGTAATTCAATGATTAAATAATTTGGAACGATATAACCTATCAATTTATTTCAATTTTTAAACCAAATCAAGACTAGAAAATTAATGAAACTGGTGTTAGAAAATTCACTCCAAAAGCAACCTTCATGTTCACTTGTAATATTTATTCCATTTTATTCGTTAAAATTGCAACCTATTTTTATTTACACTAAACAAAATGAAAAAGATTGTTATCGCATGCCTTTCTATAATTGTGTTGAATGGCTGTAAATCTGGAAAACAACCATCCACGGCAAAGCTTTCGCCAGAAACAAGCCCTACTTTAATTACGCTCGGAAATACTCAAGTTAAAACCAACGAGTTCCGGTATGTTTACAACAAAAACAATGGTAGTGCAACCGATGCCTATACTGAGAAAAGCCTACGTGACTATTTAGAACTTTACACGAATTTCCGTTTGAAAATCCTGGAAGCAGAAGCAGGAGGAAGAGATACTTTAAAAGATTTTAAAACTGAACTTGAAGGTTACCGCAAACAGCTTGCTGCTCCCTACCTTACGGAAAAAGGTGTGACTGAGCAACTTGTAAAGGAAGCTTATGAAAGAATGAAAGAAGAAGTGAATGCTTCTCATATTTTGTTAAACGTTAGCCCCGATGCGGAGCCAAAAGATACTTTGGTTGCCTATAATAAATTGATTGAATATAGAAAAAGGGCTTTGGCTGGTGAGAGTTTTGATTCTTTGGCAAAAAAATATTCTGAAGACCCTTCTGCTAAACAAAACAATGGCAAATTGGGCTATTTTACAGCCATGCAAATGGTTTACCCCTTTGAAGATGCAGCATTTAAAACTGCAACTGGGTCTGTTTCAATGCCAGTCAGGACCAGGTTTGGTTACCACATTTTGAAAGTTAACGGTCGCAGGCCTTCAAGAGGTGAAGTTAAAGTTGCACATATTATGATCAGGGCCGGAGAAGGAATTTCAAAAGAAGATTCTCTGGCTGCAAAACAAAAATCCGATGAAATTTACAGCAAACTGAAAGCTGGTGAAAAATGGAATGAACTGTGTGAGCAATTTTCTGACGATTTTAATACTAAATCAAATGGTGGTGAATTACAAGCTTTCGCTTCAAACCAGTTAGGTGTGCCAGCTTTTGAAGATGCTGCGTTTGCATTGGCAAAACCTGGCGATATAAGCAAACCTGTTAAAAGCCCTTATGGATACCATATTATTAAACTTATTGAAAAAACCCCTTTAAAACCTTTTACAGAATTAGAGTCGGGGCTTAAAACGAAAGTACAAAGGGATTCCCGGTCTGATTTAAATAAAACAATATTCTTGCAGAAGAGAAAAGCTGAATATAAATACACCGAAAATGCAGCAGTATTAAATCAGGTTTATGCAGCAGCGGACACAAATGTTGCCAATGGTACTTTTAATTATAAACTTGAAAATCCACTTTTAAAACAATCAGTTTTTACTATTGACGGCAAACCTTATACAGTTAAAAGTTTCTATGATTACATCAAAGAAAACCAGAAGCCTAAAAAGGGAATGACCCCTTCTGCTGCAATGCGCAATCAATTGAAAGCTTTTGCAGATAAGTCAGTTATGGATTATGAGGAAAGCCAGCTTTCAAGAAAATACGAAGATTACAGAATGCTTTATAAAGAATACCGCGATGGAATTTTGCTTTTCTCTTTGATGGATGAAAAAGTTTGGACCAAAGCAGTGAACGATACTTTAGGATTAAAAAACTTCTATGAGCAAAACAAAGCCAATTATCAATGGAAGAAAAGGAACGATGCTATTGTGCTTAATGCAGCTGATGAAGCAACATTGAAAAAAGCTGTGGCAAATATCAAATCGTCTAACATATTTCCTGTGAAGGAGCCAGCTTTTGATACTTTAGCTTTTGAAAAAAGCAAAACCGGCATTGCCAAAGAAATGCAATTAACCCTTAACCGTGTGGCAAATGCTATAAGAAGGGACAAATCGCTTTTAGTGAAGGCAACTGCATATCAAGACCAAACTGATGTTTTTGGTACTGTGAGGTTAGACAGTGTAATGGCTTACCTGAAAGCAAAAAATGTAAACATGGCACAAGTGCAAAGAGATTCTAAACTTGTTCAGGACATAAATTATCTCGTCACCAAGTCAGTAAAGAAATCTAAGAAAACCACTACAGAGAAGAAATCGAATCCTCTGTCAGGCAAAATGACTTTTACCGTTTACAGTACGTCTCCTAAGGTTATTGAAAAAACATATAATGCAGAAAAGCCATTGACTCTTGAAGTTTCTGCCGGCAAATTCCAGGCTGGTGAAAATGCATTATTGGATTCTCTTGAATGGAAAACCGGTGAAATGAACTTCAAAAAAGGAAACAGGTTCATTTACATTATTTCAAAAGAGCTGTTGCCTCCTACAACCAAAACCCTGGACGAAAGCAGAGGACAAGTAATCTCTGATTATCAGAATTTCCTTGAAAAAGAATGGATTAAAACCCTTCGCACAAAATATCCGGTTTCTGTAAACGAAGAAGAATTTAAAAAGCTTGTTAAAAAATAGTATTTCCCACAGGATTTCAAAGGTTCATAACCCTTGCCGGACAATGGCAAGGGTTATGTTATTTTTTACCATTCTTTGTCTTCAAAGTGGTTGTAAGCAGCCTTCTGATAAAGTCAATAAAGATCAGGATGGCTCCGACAGGAAGATTGCAAGGGTATTCGACCGTGATATTTACCTTTCTGAATTAGCGCCTTATATTTCAAAGGACAGCACATTTATGGCTTCTGCCTATATCAATAAAATAGTCCAGGAAGAAGTAATTGTAAAAAAGGCCAATGAAAAAGGTTTGGCATCGGAAGAAATAGAGTCCAGGGTCAATCAGTTCAGGAATTCATTGATGATGATTGAGTTTCGGAATGATTATCTAAAGAACAATATTGACACCAACATCAGCGAAATTGATTTGAAAACATACTACGAACAAAATTCAAAAAACTTTATTCTGCCTGAAGATATATTTAAAGGATATTTTATTCAAATACCGTTAAATACTCCAAGAATTGAAAAACTAAAACAATTGATAGAGAGCAAAAAGCCCATTGATTTTCAGGAATTAAAAAGCTTTTGCCTCCGCTATGCCAACTTTTTTATCATAAATACATACAATTGGACAAGGTTTCCTCATAACCCTGAAACAATTAAAAATATTTCCGCACAAAATATTTTAGAATTTATGAGGTCAAGACAAGTAATTACTCACCAAAAGGAAGATCATTTGTATCTTGTGCGATTATTTGATTATAAACACGCTGGCCTGGCAAGTCCTTTTGAATATTGTAAGCAGGAAATAAGAATGCTTGTATTGAACAAAAGAAAAATGCAAACCTGGTCAAAATACACTGAAAATTTGCTTAGAGAAGCCAAGTCAAATAATAACGTAGAAATATATAAATAACATGTCAGTCCGGTTCCTAATTTATTTAACTTTTTTAAGTGGCATTCTCAATGCCCAATCAATGCTGATTGATAAAATCATTGCCAAAGTAGATAACCAGATATTATTACAGTCAGAATTAGAACTCGCTACCAAACAATTCCTTGCAGAAACCAGGTATACCGAAACGAATGTTCAATGCCAGGTACTTGAAACACTTATCATCAATAAATTATTGCTTGCAAAGGCAGACATTGACTCTGTTACTGTAGATGATAAAACAGTAGATGAGCAGCTTGACAGAAGAATGGAATATTTTGTATCAAGCATAGGCTCAGAAAAAAAGCTTGAAGATTATTATAACAAAAAGATAGGCGAACTAAAAAGCGATCTGAGAAGGCAGGTTAAAGAACAATTGATTGTTCAAAAAATGCAGGACCAAATCACCAAAAAACTGAAAGTAACACCAGGAGAAGTAAAAAAATTCTTTAACAACATTCCTGATGATAGTTTGCCCTTTTACTCTAAAGAAGTTGAAGTTGGCCAGATAGTTAAAATCCCTACAGTAAATAGAAAACAATTATTAGAGGCAAAATCTAAACTTCAAGGTCTCCGTGACCGCATTATGAATGGTGAGAACTTTGAGACTCTTGCAAGGGAGTATTCTGAAGAACCAGCAGCAAGGAATACCGGGGGAAATTTAGGATTTCAAAGAAGCGAGGACCTTGACCAAACATTTGTTGGTGCCGCACTTAAATTAAAACCAGGGGAAATTTCCGGAATTGTTGAAACGCAATTTGGTCTGCACATTATCCAGATGATAGAAAGGCGCGGCAGTGAATTCAATTCCCGCCATATCCTGATAAAACCGGCAAGCAGTAAACTTGACTTAATAGAGTCTTCCAGATTTTTAGATAGCTTACGGTCCAGGATAATGATGGACAGTATCTCTTTTGAATTGGCAGCAAAAAAATATTCAGACGATAAATACAGCTCTTCCTCTGGTGGAATGTTTGTAAACCAACAGGATAACAGTTCCAGAATTGCAGTCGAAAATCTCGATCCGGTGGTATTTTTTATAATCGATACAATGGAAGTTAATCAGATTTCTTCTCCCATAGCATTCAGGATGCCCGACGGAAAAGATGCCTCACGTCTGATTTGGTTTAAGTCTAAAGTAGATGCCCATAAGGCAAGTTACAAACAGGATTATCAGAAAATTTATTCTGCTACATTAGAAGAAAAGAAGGCGAAAGCTGTTAATGATTGGTTTGAAAAAGCCAAGCATGAGGTTTTTATTGAAATAAAGCCAGAATATTCCACTTGCAGGGTTTTAGTGGATTAAAAAGAACTCAGAAATGAAATCTTAATAATTATCTGATCATTAAAAGGTCAGATGTAATCCTGAATTTCTTCAACATCAATTCAATATGTCAGAATTAAACCCAAAAGATTTCAAAGCAGGTTTTGTAAATATAATCGGCAGACCAAATGTTGGTAAGTCTACCCTGGTGAATGCTTTGATGGGTGAAAAGCTTTCAATTGTAACTTCAAAAGCACAGACAACCCGTCACAGGATTATGGGAATCTGGAACGAGCCTAACTTTCAGGTAGCGTATTCTGATACACCCGGTATTTTAAAACCTGCCTATCAATTGCACCAGGCGATGATGGACTTTGTGACAGGAAGCCTGGAAGATGCAGATTTACTTTTGTTTGTTGCAGATATATTTGAAAGGGAAATTGACGAAACTATCTTGAAAAGAATAAACAGGGTTGAAGTGCCATTAATCCTGGTTATAAATAAAACCGACCTTGTAAAGGCAAATGAAGTAGAAGAAACCCGCTTACACTGGTACAGTAAACTGAGGCCAAAAGCGTGTTTCGAGATTTCAGCCTTAAACAAAACTGGTCTTACGGAATTAAAGGAGGCCATAGTAGAATATATTCCCGTTCACCCACCTTATTTTGATACGGAAGAATACACCAACAGGACCGAAAGGTTTTTTGCTTCTGAAATATTAAGAGAAAAAATCTTTCTCCTTTACAAAGAAGAAGTGCCGTATTGCAGCGAGGTGATAATTCAAGGTTTTAAAGAAAAAGAAGACATCATAGTAATTTCCTGCCTGATAATAGTAGAAAGGGATACTCAAAAGGGAATTATAATAGGAAAAAACGGGGATTCTATCAAAAAATTAGGAATAATGGCCCGTAAAGACCTTGAACTATTTTTTAATAAAAAAGTGTTTTTAGAACAATCGGTAAAGGTGGAGCCTGATTGGAGAAGTAAATCAAATGTTTTGAATAGATTAGGATATCAGGGATAAAACTGAGGAATAATACTTGTAACTTTATGTATAGGATCTGTTATGGAGCTAATAATTAAAAATATTAATAACCCTGCTGATAAAAACTTGATTATAAGTCTGGCAAAAAGGTTAGGATTGGTAGCGTTTGAATCTCAGGAAATACAGAGAAATAAAAGGCAGGCAGGTGCCTTAAAGGGCATGTTAGTTTCTATGTCGGAAGATTTTGATGCTCCATTAGACGAATTCAAAGACTATATGTAAATATGTACCTTCTTGATTCGCATACACTTATTTGGTTTCTAGAGAATGATTCCAGATTATCTAAAAAATCAAAAGCTTTGATTGAATGTGACAGTGAAGTTTTTGTAAGTATTGTTTCTTTATGGGAGATCAACATTAAATTAAATATTGGTAAAATTAATTTATCTGTAACGCTTCATACTATTGTTGAAAAACTGGCAACGCTTTCTATCTCCATTCTTCCCTTAACTTTTGAACACATTTTAGGTTTAAATACATTGCCGTTTCATCACAAAGATCCTTTTGATAGATTATTAATTTCTCAATCAATTATTGAGGATCTGATAATAATCAGTAAGGATGAAAATTTCAAACTTTATCCTACACAAGTAGTTTGGTAGAAAATATTAATTCCCATAAATTGACACCCAAAGAAATAGTAATGCCTGCCACTGTCGGACAAGACTATATAGAGGTTTTTGGAGCTAGAGAACATAACCTTAAAAATATTGATGTTAAACTTCCCCGTAATAGCCTGATTGTTATTACTGGTATCAGCGGAAGCGGTAAATCCTCACTGGCTTTTGACACGATTTACGCTGAGGGCCAAAGGCGATACATGGAAAGTTTCTCAGCCTATGCACGTTCTTTTATTGGTGACATGGAACGGCCGGATGTGGACAAGATCAATGGCTTAAGTCCGGTAATTTCTATTGAACAAAAAACAACCTCAAGAAATCCAAGATCAACCGTAGGTACCACAACTGAGATTTACGATTTTTTACGCTTACTATATGCTAGGGCCGGAGAAGCTTTTTCTTATATAACAGGAAAAAAAATGATCCGGCAGTCTGAGGATCAAATAATTAACAGCCTTTTAAAAACTTTTGACGGACAAAAACTAATGCTTTTGGCTCCATTGGTACGGGGAAGAAAAGGTCATTACAGGGAATTGTTTGATGAATACGCAAAAAAAGGGTTTACCAAGATGCGTATTGATGGCGAAATAACTGAACTCAAACCGAAGATGCAAATCGACCGGTACAAAGCCCATAATATTGAGCTGGTAGTGGACAGGATCGTGGTGAAAGAAGAAGACAGGTTCCGCGTTTCTCAATCTGTAAACCAAACTATGCTTCATGGAAAAGGGGTTATCATGGCCATAAATCCTGATAATGAAGAAGTTGTTCATTATTTTTCCAAGTATCTGATGGATCCGGAATCTGGCTTGTCGTACGATGAACCCGCTCCAAATATTTTTTCTTTTAATTCTCCAATGGGTGCCTGCCCGCTTTGCAATGGATTAGGAAGAGTTGAAGAAATTGTATCAGATCTGTGCATACCAAATCCTGAACTCAGCGTTTCCAGAGGAGGTTTGGCCCCGTTAGGCGAATACCGTGATATCTGGGCATTTAAACAGGTTCAGGAAATTCTGAAGTTTTATAAAAAGAATGTCTCTACTCCAATAAAAGACATACCAGAAGATGCTATTCACCTGATCCTTTACGGTATTGAAGGAACGCCCTTTGCTGAAAGAATGGATGCGTTCGAAGGAGTCATCAACCTCGTAAAAAAGCAACTTGAATCTGAGTCAGACAAAGTACGTGAATGGGCTGCTGGATTTGCCAGAAATGTGGTTTGCCCTGAATGCAATGGTTACAGGTTAAAGAAAGAGTCTTTACACTATAAAATTGACAACAAAAATATTTCAGAGCTGGCCCACATGGATATCAGTCAGTTATGGACATGGTTTGAATTTCTTGATGAAAGGCTGGAAGACAAACAGAGGCAAATTGGTTCAGAAGTCCTGAAAGAAATAAGAAAGCGTATAAGATTTCTACTTGATGTTGGATTGGAATACCTGATGCTGAACCGGCCTCTTGGTACACTTTCTGGTGGCGAGGCCCAAAGAATACGTTTGGCAACCCAAATCGGAACTCAGCTGGTTGGGGTTTTATACATCATGGATGAACCAAGCATAGGTTTACATCAAAGGGACAATGTTAAATTAATTGACGCATTAAGAAACCTAAGGGACATAGGCAATACGGTATTAGTCGTAGAGCACGATAAGGACATGATGCTTGCTTCTGATTACTTACTCGATATTGGGCCAGGTGCCGGAAGACATGGAGGCACAGTGGTGGCTGCCGGAACGCCAGAAGAGTTCTTGAAAATAGATACCATAACTTCGGGTTTTCTAAGCGGGAGGGTAACTGTTAATCTCAATCAAAGAATCCGAAAGGAAAATAAAGCGCAAATAGTTTTAAAAGGGGCCAAAGGACATAATCTCAAAAATGTGACCTTGACTATTCCTTTAGGAAAAATGGTGTGCATAACCGGTGTTTCTGGTAGTGGCAAATCTTCATTGATTCACCACACTCTATTCCCTATCTTGAACCAATATTTTTTCAATAGCAAAACAAATCCTCTTGAATATGAGGAATTTGATGGCTTGAAGAACATTGATAAAGTTATTGAAGTAGACCAGTCTCCCATTGGAAGGACCCCAAGGTCAAATCCTGCCACCTATACAGGTGTGTTCACAGAGATTAGGAACCTTTTTGCTCAAATGCCTGAGTCAAAGATCCGGGGTTATGATCAGGGACGTTTCTCTTTCAATGTAAAAGGAGGACGGTGTGAAACATGTGAAGGTGCGGGGATGAGATTGATAGAAATGGAATTTCTGCCTGATATTCATGTTCCATGCGAAACCTGTAAGGGTAAAAGATATAACCGGGAAACTATAGAAGTAAGATTTAAAGGAAAATCTATATCTGATATTTTGGATATGACTGTAGACCAGGCTGTTGAATTTTTCGAATTTCAGCCAAGGATTTTTAAGAAAATAGAAACCCTGAA
>JANYCH010000401.1 GCA_025360395.1 Cytophagales bacterium
CCCAGTGATACCTGTAATAAGTGCTTTTTTCATTTTTTGCTATGAGGATATACTTAATAATTTCAAAATTAATAAAATTCTTTAACTATCCATTTCATAAAAATGGTTTAGATTATTCCTTAATTTATAAATTTAGGTTTATATTAAAATGATACTTTCAAACAATAAACATGGAGGTTTTATAAAAGTCGTAGGTATCATCTCTGCACTTTTTCAGTTTATTTTATTTTTTTTATTCCCAAATTTTCCGCTTTGGTGGCAAGTGATACTTGCTTGTTTCTTCTTCTCAAGTCTTTTAGCAGTTTGTTTGACTTTCAAAAACATTGAATCGAAAACGGCTCCCTTTCTATATGTGTTTTCAGGTTACACTCAGCAAGCAATGATTTTCTTCTGGATGAACGAAACTGACATAGGCTCGGCTTTAATGTTGGGTAGTTTATGCATCGTAGCCAGTGTCTTACTTGGATATATTTGGGGACTATTTTTGACTTGTATTAGTTTTTTTATAATCGTAGTAGGCCTTCCTTTTGGGGAACTTCCTCAGAATCTTCAATACTTTATTAATTATAAGAGTTTTTACAACATTATTTCATTTATTCAACCTGCAATTATTGTCAATTTTCTTAGCTACTACTTTTATCATGCCCTCGCCTTTGAAAAAAATGACAAAAATGAATTAAAATTCAGACTCGGCAAAGTTCTTGATAACTCACTTCAAACGATTGTTTTAATTGGAAAAGATAGAACCATTCTCTATGCAGATGTAAAATCCCGGGAGTTAACCAGGAAATATTTGAATATGGAATTACTGGATGGTGAAGAGAGTTCTCAGTATATAATTCCCGATTTAAGAAAGAATTTCATAGAGAACCTTAATGCCGCATTTAAGGGGGAGCAAGTCACCATGGAAAGCAAGGTTAATTTTGAGAACTACCAATATTTATGGTTCCTTGTCATCTATTCGCCACTATATGATTTAAAGGGTGAAGTAGATGCAGTGCAATTTTCCCTAATAGATATTACTGCCCAAAAGCATGTTCAGCAAGAGTTACAAAAAGCTGAAGAAAGATGGAAATATGCGTTAACAAGTAGCCAGGACGGTGTTTGGGATTGGTCTGTTAAAGATGGGAAAGCTTTCTTTTCAAAAACCTACAAAGAAATGTTGGGTTATTCAGAATCTGAAATAGACAATTCTTTTGCTGAGTGGGAAAAACTGATACATCCGGATGACAAACAGAAAGCTTTTGAAACTGTGTTAATGCACATTAAAAACAAATCTGAAAACTACAATTTAGAACACCGATTGTTACAAAAAGACGGAAATTATAAATGGATATTGGCACGCGGTAAAATAATAGAACGGGACGAACATGGCAATCCGGTTAGGTTTATAGGCACACATACAGATATTGACCATATTAAAAAAGTAGAACAAGAATTGATGGCTGCTCAAGAAAAAGCTGAAATGGCGGCTGAAGCCAAATCTCAATTTCTTTCTACGATAAGCCATGAAATCAGGACTCCTTTAAATGCCGTAATTGGGTTTAGTAATTTATTGTTGCGTGAAAATCCGGATACTCAAAACCATGAATACTTACAGAATATACAGACATCTGCCAACCACTTGCTTTCCTTAGTTAATAATGTGCTGGATATCTCAAAAATTGAAAGTGGTAAAATAGAATTTGAAAAAAGAGAATTTGATCTGGAAAAATTATTAAAGGAAAATATTTCTATGCTTTCACTAAGGGCAGAAGAAAAGAATATCTCCCTGCTGATTACTAAAACCCCCTATATCGACTCCTATTTAATTGGTGACCCTTTTAGGCTTACACAGATATTGAATAATCTTTTAGGCAATGCCGTAAAATTTACTGATGTTGGTTCTGTTGAATTAAGTGTGGAGAGACATTCAGAAAACAACAAAGAAATTCATTTGAAATTTTTTGTAAAGGATACCGGGCCAGGGATATCTCCAAATAAACAAGAAACTATATTTGAAAGCTTCACTCAAGCAAATATTGAAACTACCCGGAAATATGGTGGTACAGGATTAGGACTTTCTATTTCTAAACAATTAATAAATCTACAAGGAGGCAAAATTGCAGTTGAAAGTACATTAGGAAACGGCGCAAGTTTCTTTTTTACATTGCATTTTCAAAAAGGCAAAAAACTGATTTCTCTGGAAACAATTTCAGCAACAGTTCCCTCTGATTCATTATTGGGATTGAATATTCTTGTAGCCGAAGACAACATATTCAATACTAAAGTTTTGACTAGGTTTCTTGAATTATGGCAAGCTGAATACGAAGTAGCTGAAAATGGGGAAATGGTTTTAGATCTACTTCAAAAAAATAATTTTGATCTTATATTAATGGATTTACATATGCCACAAATGGATGGATATGAAGCAACCAGAATAATAAGGGAAGCAGGTAATAACATTTACATAATGGCACTTACTGCCAGCGCAAATTTCAACTCAAACGATGAAATTAAAACCAAAGGCTTTAATAGCTATCTATACAAACCCGTAAATACCAAGGACTTATTCAATAAATTAAAAGAAATACAACTTTGGAAATCTGATAATTAACCTGCGCTTATTCTTAAAGCACCTTATTTTCTTTATTAGCTATATAATACCAAATTTTTAAATAGCTAAACCTTAATAAGGAAAATCGTGTAAAAGTAAATATTTACCTTACTTAATATATAATGCCGTTCTGTCAGTAATTATGTTTTTAATTGAAATATTAAAAACATAGTATCATTAAAAAGAAATCAAAAAATTAAAAGCAATTTTACGGTTTACCCTAATCAACATGAATACCAAATTGTTATCTATTTTTTCATTGGCATTTCTACCTTTGATAGCATTTGCCCAAACACCTGGAACTTCTGAAATTAAGCCCATTTTCCTTTCAAGAGATACTGTCCAGATCAACGGGACCATCACCCTGATAAGTTCTTTGGATACATTGACGCGTAAAATAGTATTATTCAAAAGGCAACAGGAAGAAGAAAAACTATATAACGAAGGAGTTACTGCCTTATCAGAAAAAAGAAATCAGGATGCAGTTAACGCTTTTTCAAAGGTTATTAAATTAAATAAAGATTTTATAAAAGCCATAAATGGCAGGGCAAGTGCTTACAACGAAATGAAGCAGTTGAATAAGGCTTTGGAAGATTATGAGACAATTACAGCTAAAGATTCTTTAAATGAAATGGCATATATGGCAAAGGCCAATATAAAATTTGGATTAAATAAAAAAGAGGAGGCAGAATCTGATTATACAAAGGTTTTGAAAATTAATTCAAATAATGCTAAAGCTTATTTTTACCGCGGAGAAATAAGATTTGGGAATGAAAATTATAAAGAGGCAGTAACTGATTTTAATATGGCCATTATTCTCGACCCCACAAATGGCCTTGCATTTAATGACCGGGGAAGTGCCAAAAGAAAACTTAATGACTTTAAAGGAGCAGTTGATGATTACAGCAAGGCAATAGAATTACAGCCTACTCAAGCTTTCATTTATAACAACAGAGGCAGTACTCAGGTAAAATTAAAGGCATTGGAAGAAGCGATAGCAGATTTTAGCCTTGCTATAAACATCGACCCCAAAAATTACCTGGCTTACAACCACCGGGGAAATACAAAATTTGAAAAAGAAGATTTTGCAGGTGCTTTAAAAGATTTTGATAAAACTATAGAGTTAAAACCTGATTATGCATATGCTTATAACAACAGGGCTTCGGCAAAATATAAGTTGAAAGATTACAAAGGATCTCTGGAAGATTGCAATAAGGCCATAGAATTGAATAAAGATTATGGATACGCTTATTTAAACAGAGGCATCGCAAAAGAACTTCTCCGGGACCAAAAGGGAGCGTGTGCGGATTGGCAGATGGCAGCCAAATTTGGAGTAAAAAGTGCAGAAACCTACATGAACCAGGATTGTGAATAATATATCTTACCCCTTTATTTATTACCTAATGAAACCTCCTATTTTAATTTCTATATTTTCAATCCTCTTTTGCTCTGTTGTTTCAGCACAAAACATTCCGTTTGACAGGGCCCTTTTCAAAGACAAAAAAGAAGAATTCAAAGCTGCCAAAGAGGCACTTGACGAAGGTCATAAGAAGTTTGAAAAAGCCCGATATGATGAAGCACTGGATTTTTTTCTAAAAGCAAACAAATTCAATCCAAACAATGCCGACCTGAATTTCAAAATCGGGAGAAGTTATATTGCTTCCTATCAAAGAGACAGAAAAGGTGCGGTCCCCTATTACGAAAAAGCATATCAATTAGATCCCAACATTGATAAAAAAATCCACCTCTATATGGGAGAGGCTTATCACTTAAATGGGATGTGGGACAAAGCAATAGAATCATTTCAGAAAGAAAAAGCAGGATTAGGAAAAGGTGCAGAACATGAGGTTGTGTACCTGGACAAAGAGATATATGAATGTAAAAACGGCAAGGAATTTCAGAAAACCCCTATCCGTGTATTTGTTGATAATTTGGGAGAAGGTGTAAATACCAGCGCACCAGAGTATTGCCCAGTAATAACTACAGACGAATCGCTGGTGTATTATACTTCGAGGCGAAGTGATACTTATGGAGAAACAAAAGATGCTGCAGATGGGGAATTCAATGAAGATATTTATGTAAGTACAAAACAAAACGGGAAATGGACCACCAGCAAAAATGTGGGTCCACCTGTAAATTCTGATAACCATGATGCTACCGTGGGACTTTCACCCGATGGAAAAACAATGTATATCTACAAAGGATCAAACGGTGGGGATTTATATGAATGTGATTATATGGCTGGTGTATGGACCAAACCGGAAGCTTTAAATAAAAACATTAATACTGAACACAGGGAAACTTCAGGAAGCCTTTCATTCGATGGAAAGACCTTATATTTCGTGAGTAATAGAACAGATCTTACTCTTGGTGGAATGGATATTTTCATGTCCAAAAGAGACGAAAAAGGGAAATGGGGAAAACCTGTTAACCTGGGGCCATCTATCAATACGATTTATGATGAAGAATCTGTATTTGCACACCCTGATGGCAAAACTTTGTATTTTAGTTCGCAGGGCCATAAGAGTATGGGTGGTTTCGATGTATTTAAATCTGTTTTTGAAAATGGCAAATGGAGCGAACCACAAAATCTTGGTTATCCGGTAAACACACCCGCAGATGAAATTTCTTTTGTTGTAAATGCAAATGGTAAAAGAGCTTATTATTCTACCACTCAGGAAGGTGGATTTGGACATCGTGACATTTATGTTATTACAATGCTTGGCCCAGAAAAACCTATGATCCTCAATACTGAAGATTTGTTGGTTTCAAATGTTACCCAACCTGTGAGTGATTTGGTTATTGAACCCAAAATACCTGTTTCAACAAATGAACTAACTCTATTCAAAGGAAGAATTCTTGACTCAATCACAAAAAAACCTCTCGAATCGAGTATAATAATGGTTGACAATGCAGTTAATCAGGAAATAGGGAAATTTACTTCTGATAAGTTGACAGGGAAATTTCTGGTAACACTGCCATCTGGTAAAAACTATAATGTTACAGTAAAAGCTGATGGATATCTTTTCCAATCCGTGAATTTTGATATCCCTCCGGGAGGCGACTACCAGGTAATAGAAAAAGATATTTTATTGAACAAAGTAAGTGTAGGAATGGTAATTGTGTTAAACAATATTTTCTTCGACAATGATAAATTCTCACTTAGAAAAGAGTCTGAAACTGAGTTAGAAAACCTGCATAAACTTCTAACGGAAAACCCTACTTTAAGAATCGAAATTTCAGGGCATACAGATAACAGAGGATCAGCAGACCATAATCAAAAATTATCTGAGAACAGAGCACATGCGGTTGTTAATTATCTGGTTACGAAAGGAATACCAATTACCAGGTTAGAATTTAAAGGTTACGGCTTGTCAAAACCTATAGCTTCAAATTTAACGGAAATAGGCAGGCAAATGAACCGACGAACAGAATTTAAAGTCTTAAGTAAGTAAAGAATTAATAATATAGAGTTTGGTAGTATTGGCCGTAACGGAAAATTGATTTGAAGGCCTGTTTGGCAAAATGGCCGCAATTTGACCTTTGGTTTCAATCAAAAGTGTTTTCTCTTTTTCAAACATATTAATTTTAAGATCGATCAAATAATCACTTACTTTTTTTGACCCTTTTAATCCCAACGGTGAAAATTGATCACCAGGTTTCCAATTCCTGATAATGAAAGGAAATTCTATTTGATCGAAATCCAGTATAAGAGTATTGTTAGATTGGAGATTTTTCAGGTCCTCTAACTTTCCTTCCTTTCTCTCAAACTTTAACAAGCTAGTATTTGATATCTGAATTTGGCCCATTTCAAAAGTAATAGAAAAATGAATGTAATTATCTGCTATTAAGATGTCAATAATCCAGAAACGGCGGTCTCTTATTAACCTGTGTGTAGATGAATAAAAAAATTTACCTGAAATACTTTCTGCAGATTGAAAAATGTTTTTGCAGTCTGAAAAACTAAAATTAAACCTTTTCAAAATAGCCTGAAGCAAATACAGGCCATCAATATTTTGTCTTAAATAGTTAATATCAATTTTAATAAATCCTCCTTCCTCTTTGTAAAATTCAGGTAATATCAATTCGAGTTGATTTTCAAAAAACTTTTGAGATAAGGAAACCTGTTCAGCAGTATGTAATATTGTTTGTTCAAGGGATGGATTAATCTCTTTCAATAGAGGAACTACTTTATTTCTAATGAAATTTCGCCTGTATTTGTTGCTTTGATTGCTGGAATCTTCCCCCCAATTAAGCTTATTTTGTCCAGCAAAATCCTCAATCTGCTTTTTATTTGCAAATAATAATGGCCTGATGATTTTGCCATTTTTAGGTTGAATCCCATGTAAACCTGACAATCCTGTACCTCTTACCAAATTTAAAAGTACCGTTTCTAACAGATCGTTTTGATGATGGGCAGTTAGTATATAATCATATTGATAGTCTGACCTTATTTTTTCAAACCAGGTATAGCGCAAATCCCTGGCAACCATTTGTATTGAGCCGCCAATATCATCTTGGATTTTTGCAGTTGGAAACTTTTCAAAAAAAAAGGAGGCACCCAAACCATGAGCGAGTTTCCTGACGAGTGTTTCATCCTTTTCTGACTCCTCTCCTCTTAACTGAAAGTTGCAATGGGCGATTGCAAAAGAATATTTTAAACCGGCAAGGCTATGGGCCAGAACCACAGAATCAATTCCACCACTCACTGTAATAAGAAGTTTATCCGTTTTAGAAAACAAGCTATTTTCCTCAATGTACTTCTCCAGCTGTGAGATAAATTCCATTTACATTCAACTAAACTTCTAATAAAGACAACCTTTTTTTAAGAGTCCTTAACCTTACAAATTGTTCACCTTCAAAATCTGAAACCGAAAAATCATGTTGTTTGAATTTTTCAAAAAGCTCAGCCATTCCTTTCTCAAGAGTATATTCCAGTTTAAAATCTGGTAAAAGGTTGCCTAAATAATCAAAATTCACTTTGTAATCCCTGGAATCTGCACCTACTTCTCCGGTATAGACTATTGTAGCATTAGGAACAAGCTTTTGAACCAGGTTACCTACATCTTTCACCTGGTAATTCTCCTTATTACCACCAATATTTACTATCTGCTTGTGTACTTTCTCTCTTGGTGCTTCTAAAAAAGCAACAAAAGCCCTGGCTATATCTTTACAATGAACTAAAGGCCTCCATGGCGAACCGTCACTCATTATCCTGATATCTCCCCTTGCCACTGCGCAACCAAGCAAATTATTTACAACTAAGTCAATCCTTAACATTGCAGAATGCCCGTAAGCAGTTGCATTCCTTAGAAATGAAGGCGAAAATTTATCATCAGCCATGGCCATAACCGCCTTTTCTGTTTCAATCTTTGAAATTGCATAGGCAGTCAATGGTACGGTGGGGTCTCCTTCCACCATATCAGGCTTATCGCTTTTACCATAAATAGAACAGCTACTTGAAAACAGGAATCTGGAAACTCCTGCCTGCTTTGCAATCTCGGCTAACCTGATTGATCCATCCCGGTTGACCTTATAAGTTATATCAGGATTTAGATCTCCCATAGGGTCATTGGAAATAGCGGCAAGGTGAATCACACAATCTACTCCTTCAAGGTCTTCAATTGTTAGTTTTCTGAGATCCTTGTTTAACTGCAGATCGGGTTTAGTAAGAGGTTCCCATTCACAACCTCCAAAAAGATTTATATCATTTCCAATTACAAAATATCCCTTCGCTTTTAACAGAGGAACTAGATGTGCCCCTATGTAACCATTATGACCAGTAACTAAGACTTTCATGTTTTAAAATTTCAAAATTTAGAAAACCTGAGACTAACCCTTTCTAAGCTTCGTCTCAATTTGTGAATATACTTCTGATTTTAAAGAATCAATATCATTTTTATTCAACCCACTTGTCATCACCGGTGAAAGAAATTGGATCTTGATGATACCAGGTTGCAAAGTATAATTCGGAACCCTGGGCATTACATTTTTGCTATTGTGCATAATCATAGGAACAATTGGCCTTTGTACCTCAACAGCCAAACTAAATGCCCCATTCATAAATGGTTGTAATAATTCAGCACCTTTATTCATCGTGCCCTCAGGAAAAATAAGAATTGAAATCCCTTCTTTTATTTTTTTCACCATTGTCAGCATACTTTTATGTCTGCTTTCTATGCTGTTTCTTTTTACGAGAATAACCACATGCCTGTACATTAAACCAAAAACCGGTATTTTAAGTAATTCTACTTTTCCTAATGGACGAAAGTCATTTGGTATTGCCAAACAAATGGCTATTCCATCCAGAAATGAATTGTGGTTACATGCGAAAATATAGGCCTCATTATGATCGAAATTCTCTTGTCCTTCAATTTTATAAAAAACCAGACAAAATGAGCTAAAGCTGTATCCCCAGCAGCGAAGAAAAAAGTAAGCGATTTTCCCAGCTCTTTTTTCATCATTTACTATAGCAATAGTTAAAAGTATAAGCAAGGTAAAGGTTACCATGCAAACAGTAAAGACTAATACTCCATAAAAAAAGTAAAGTCTTCTTAAAAACAATCCCATTAAATGATCAAGAATATTTATAGAAACGGGCTATAATTCAAAAGTTATTTGATAACAACTTCTTCTTTGTGATAAACCCTGGAAAAAGCGGGTATACTTTCAATTAACCAGACATTACCTCCAACAATACTACCCTTTCCAATCACTGTCTCACCTCCCAATATTGTAGCATTAGAATATATGACCACATCATCCTCAATGGTTGGATGTCTTTTTGTTTGAGCCATTGTTTTTTCTACACTTAGTGCACCTAAAGTAACTCCCTGGTAAATTTTTACATTATTTCCAATCAAAGCTGTTTCCCCTATTACAATACCGGTACCATGGTCTATGCAAAAATTGGATCCAATATTGGCTCCCGGGTTAATATCTATCCCAGTCTTACGATGGGCATATTCTGCAAGGATCCTTGGCAAATAAGGAACTTTAAACTGGTAAAAAATGTGAGCTAACCTATAAACAGCTATGGCGTAAAAGCCTGGATAAGTTAATATTACCTCACTTTGACTATAGGCGGCAGGATCCCCTATATAAATCGCCTCTGCATCTGTTTTTATAGTTTCATAAGTGGAAGGCATCAATTCCCAAAAACCATCCAAAACAATTTTGGCTTTTTTCGTGTCGTTATCAAAAGAAATCATGAGAAGCTCATATAAGTTCGACTTCAAACTGTCGTAAACCCTATCCAGCTCTTGTTCACTTTTATATCTCAACCTTGAATGTTCAGGAAACAGAAATCCTAAAACCTGATCTATAAACTGATAAGAAAAGTCAATTTCTGGTAATTCCACAAAAGCTTTGTGGCTATCATGAAGTGTTTTTATAAGGTCGATTCTCATAGATAATTAATTGAATCAAAAGTAAGTATTAGATATTTAAGTCTCCAATACTATTACAAAATGATAGACAAAAATTTATAAAATCCATTAATAATAAAAATGGGATCTGAATAATATATATTCAGATCCCATTTTCAAAATCAAAACTAATTATTTCGTCAAAGCTTTTACTTTAACATTAACAGTTTTACCTGTTGTAGAAGTAGATAAACCTGAAGTCCTAATAACACCCTTTCTGTTGTCAGATGTCAAAAAGATATAAGTAGTATTGTCATCAACTTTAATTCTGTCTGCCGTTGGTGCAGATAAAGCTGATATGTCAGAAGCAGACATATCATCGAAAGATTTACTTCCTGAGTAGACACTAAATTTAGTAATATCAGAACCTTCAGTATTTCCTGTAAAACCTATTGAATTCCGTAAACCAACACCAATAAAATATGGTGTTTGTCCTGCACCAATTGATGAGCCATCAGCTGCCAATCCAACAAAATCAATATCTGCGCTATTAAGTGTAGCAGATTTTTCATCTGCAGTCATTGATGCTTCTATAAGTGCTGTGCCGGAGAACGTTCCTATTTGACCATTCGTAGTTAAATAACTAGGAGGTGTTGCATTTTGATCACCTAAAACCGCTGTTCCAGAGATATATGTTGTAGAAGCACCTTTGTAATTCATTGTAACTGTTATTGGACCAATAACAGTACGTTTTCCATTAGCTGTGAAATCTCCGGTTCCATTTGTTATCCAAATAGTATAAACATCAGTAGTTGCAGCATCAGAGTTTCTAATTGGAACTGAAACAGGAACTTGAATATACTTAGAAGACGCTAAACCATCTGGTATATCAAGGGAATATCCTTTAGAAGCGGAACCAGCTGTGAATGTTTTATCAGCTGTAGGGCTTGCAACAATTGCACCAGCATATCCTGTAGAATTTCCAACATAAACTGGAGAAGACGGGCCGTTATCTTGTGATAAAACCATGTATATTTTATCCATGTCTTTGTCAGATTTTACATCAAGCATAATAATGGCGCTACCATCACATTTTGAAACATTGATTGCATAAGCTTTGGCATATGTATTCGCATTCGTAGAATTGTCAAGAGGAGATGTAGAAACTGTTTTTACAGATCCGCCATCACAAGAAGGTGTTGTGACTACTGGTGTTACTTCATCATCTTTTTTCTTACCGCAAGATGTAAAAATCAATGTACCGCCTACTAATAAAAGTGAGGCAAACTTTACTACTTTTTTCATTTGGATTGTTTTTG
>JANYCH010000327.1 GCA_025360395.1 Cytophagales bacterium
GGAGAAAAGAAAAGAAGTGAAGACCGCAAAACAGCCTCAGACCTCATGGTTTATCACCAATATGAAGTGGAAAGAATTGCCGAAAAAGCATTTAAGGCAGCCCAGTCCAGAAGCAAAAGATTATGTTCTGTTGACAAAGCCAATGTTTTGGAAAGCAGCAGGTTGTGGCGGGAAACAGTTCAGGAAATCTCAAAAAAATATCCTGATGTAACAACCGAACACATGTTCATAGACAACGCCGCCATGCAGCTGATCAAAGACCCAAAGAAATTTGATGTTGTATTGACAGCGAATCTTTTCGGAGATATTTTAACAGACGAAGCTTCGCAGATTGCCGGAAGCATGGGCATGCTGGCATCAGCTTCAATTGGCGATAAGGTGGGATTATATGAGCCTATTCACGGTTCAGCACATGATATTGCCGGAAAAGGAATTGCCAATCCGCTGGCATCTATACTTTCGGTGGCTTTGATGTTTGAAATTTCTTTCGGTTTAAAGAAAGAAGCAAACTCAATTCTGGAAGCTGTTTCGGCTGCCTTAAAAGAGGGGTTCAGGACAAAAGATATTGCTGATTATACAACCCTGCCAACTTATCTGTTAGGTACAGAAGCTATGGGATTAAAAGTGCTGGAAAAGCTTTAAAAATGAAGATAAATTAAAATTCCAGACGGAAATAATAAATTTACCTATGGTTTTCCATTTAAACTAAACTCAATTTACTAATAAAAAACCTAAGCAGATATTACAAATAGAAGATATTAAACATGTCAGAAGTTGCTGAGACAGCTTTAAAAGCTAATTTATGCAATTAGTTTAGCAATAGATGGAACAAATTGTTTACAATTTCGGTAAAATACAATAACTTTATGAGATTTTAAAAATGAGGAAAATATCTTTCATATTATCGGTGCTTTTTTGTTTGACTGGTCAATCACAGGATCTTTACAACAATATCCAATTAACCGTCAATGGTACAGCCTCATTGTTTATAGCCGACCAATTTACAAATCAGACTTCTGCTACTTATGTAAATAATGCAACTGTTACCATAAAAGGCGATATAACCAATAACCAAACCACAGCCATGACAGGGACAGGTATCACAAATGTTACTGGAACAGCTGCACAACAATTTCTAGGTAATCAAACCTTTTTTACCAATAACCTTTTATTAAGCAATACCTCAGCAGGAACCAGTAATTTTGTTTTCAATGGCTCTAATAGCTTTACTGTCGGAACTGCCGCAACTTTTACAGATGGGATTGTAGTAACAAATAATAATAACTTGATTTTTAATAACAGTGCCACTTATTCAGGGGCAAGCAACACTTCTCACGTAAATGGATTTGTAAGAAAAATCGGGAATCAATCATTTGTATTTCCTGTTGGCGATGGAACAACTTTAAGAACCGCCGCTATTGCTGCACCCTCCCTTGCAACAGATGCTTTTACCGGCAAATACATTCAGGCTAACCCTAATACAGCATCTTTTAACCCGGCAAGTAAACAAGCTGTATTAGATTTTGTATCTACCTGTGAATACTGGACTATAAACAGAACAACCGGTGCAAGTAATGTAGCTGTAACCCTTTCCTGGCTCAATTCCAGCCCATATAATTGTTTGGGCACAGTTGCACCTACAGATTATTATACAGCCAGATGGGACATAGACAGTACTAAGTGGATAAGTCATGGCAACGGATCTACAACCGGTACAAGTGCAAGCGGAACCATAACTACCAATACACTGCCTACCGTATACGGACCTTTCACTCTTGCCATCAGGAATATCCCTTTGCCTATTGTGCTTAATTATTTTAAAGGCAATGTAACCAACGAGGGGAACTTACTATCATGGGAAATATCTGTAGAAGAAAATACTACACAATATTCGGTTGAGAGAAGTTGCGATGGGACCAATTGGAAAACTGTTGGCTTTGTGCCTGTCAAAAACAGTACACATGCTGTAAAAGATTACTCCTTGTTAGATCCGGAACCATGCGATGGTTTGAGTTATTATAAACTGGTTGAATTTTCCGGAAATAATATCAGGGAAGAATATGCCGTAATAAGTCTATTCAATGAAAAAGCTTTGCAAGCTAATTTTCAAATCTTCCCTAACCCAAATAATGGTTCATTTAGTGTTTACATAAAAGGTGAGGATAAATATGTTTATCAAATGGAAATGGTTGATGTGTTAGGCAAACAGATGAACCAACATTTATTACAAAATGGTTTGAATATTATTGAATGTCATGATCTCGCTGCAGGGATCTATCTTGCACAGTTTAAACTGGGCAAAGAACAGATCACCCGTAAAATTGTAATTAACTAGGGATTAGATATATATAATATATCAACTAGTTACATCTCCCATGTAATCGATCCCCCATCAACAATAAGGTGAAGACGGTGAGGGAACTAAAAAAAATTAAACTATTACACCTTATCCGAATAAGAAATCTATTTGAATAGATAAAACAGTGTACTTCTGTTTTAGGTAAATATTTTTGATCAATTCCCAGGTAATTCCCGTTAAGTGGATATTTGAATATCAGTTAATACCCTTGTGTTTTTAAGGAGATAAAATTGAAAAAGGAGTTACAATAAATCAAACAACAGGAAGTATTTAGAATATTCAGCTAATAAAAACATGGTTATCAAACTATAAGCCTTAAATGTTAGGTTGTTGAATTTAAGTTAAATAATTATACAGAATTAATTACTGAATTGCAGAAAAATGAACTCAATGGCATATTAGAGCATAATTGGGCAGTATGTAAAAAAAATTTAAAATTTGTAAATAAAAATGTTTTTTTACGTAGATGTATATAATTTAAAATTAAGGCAATAATATGCTTCATTTTGTGATGAAGAATATACCCGTTATTGCTTCTTCTAATAAATTGTCATAATTTTATAGATAAAAAAATTTAAAAATCCACAATAATGAGTAAAATTTCCTTCTTTATACCAAAAGAGATTGGCCTAACCATATTTTTAATTTTTTGTTTTTTTCAAGGCTTTACCCAGAATGGTGTGGGTGTAAACACAAATACTCCAAAATCGTCTTTCGAGGACAATGGTTCTTTTGGCAAGAAAGT